>JBARNC010000276.1:0-21001 GCA_049802775.1 Pseudolabrys sp.
AGTTGCCCACCCTTGAGAGCCACGAAAATCTGCGATGCAGGATATTCAATTGCGCGTTGGTAGTGGACCTGCCAAGCTTCGCATTCACGTTCGAAAACTGCGGCCGATGCTCGCTCCTCTTCGATGCGTAGCCTCTCCTCCGGTGCAGGATCGTACCGTTTGAGCAAATTGTCGTAGAACGATGGCAGTAAAGTTGATCGATCTTCAACGAGCGCGAGATACTTCGGATCGGGGGGTATCCCAGAGCGCTTCGTCTCCTCTTCGGTGATCTCCCACTCGATGTTTTCTGCTTCGAGCCCGCCCGCTTCGGTCGTATCTCGAACCTCGCGGCCTTCGTGATCATACAGACTCAAGGGTAGCCGCTGGAAAGCCACCCAAAGGAGCACTTCACCGAGGAAGCAGCGTTGCGGCACGTCTACTGGCTGCAGGAAAACGGGCATCTTAATTTATGCCCATGCGGTCGTAGGGCGCATAGTTTGCCGCCAAAATTTTGCAGGGTGTTGCCCCGGTGCTACCCCGAACAATCCCAATGTCAAGGGGGCGAAAAATCGCGCAGAAATTCTGAATCAAAATCAAAGAGTTGTTGGCGCGCCCGAAGAGATTCGAACTCCTGACCCCCAGATTCGTAGTCTGGTGCTCTATCCAGCTGAGCTACGGGCGCTGATTCCGCTGCCGGAAACCGGCCCACGGCACCGCGGCATAGCTATCGTCTTGATCCGCCATTGGCAAGTGTTGGCGTCTTTAATGCTCACGCCGCCTGTACAGCCCAGGCCAGCGCCTCGTTTTCGATACGAATTCGGTAAACGAGCATCGCCGCATTGGCGATTGAAAACACAAGCGCAAATACCGGCAATCCGAGCGCCAGCGGAACCACCGCAATTTCCAATACGACGATCAAGTAATTTGGATGCTTGAGCCAACGATATGGCCCTCGCGCAACCGGAGCGGCGCCGCGCAGCACGATGACGCGGGTCGTCCATCGCCGGCCGAGGCTCGCGAGTACCCACAGTCGGCCCATCTGCAGAAGCACGAAAACCGCGAGCCAAAATCTAACGATGTGCTGATCGTGGCCGAGCACCCACAATCCGACCAGCCAGGAGGCGTGCAGCGCGATCATGAGCGGGTAGTGCGCAGCGCCGAATTCGACACCACCCTCTGCGCGCAACCGCTCGGTGTTGATTTGCGCGAAGCCAAGCTCGACAAGTCTTTGTGCGACGAGGAACGCGACCAGCCACGCCCCCTCACGCATACACAGCCTCGAGCGCGAGTAGGTTTGCGGTGAATCCTGGTCCTAGTGCCGAAAGCACGGCGGAACCGCGCAAGCCGCGCCGAAGCGTGCGCTCCAGAACGAACAGGACTGTCGGCGCCGACATATTGCCATAGCCGCGCAAGACTTCGCGTTCGTCACGCAGTGTTCCCTTCTGTAACTCGAGCGCAACCTCTATCGCGTCGAGCACTTTCGCGCCCCCGGGATGGCAAATAAACTGAGGTGCCTGTAGTTGGGCTGCCTTTATGAAACGGCGCACGGGCGCGGCCATTCTCTGCTCGACGAAGTGCGGTAGCGAGCGCGAGAGCATGACGCGGAAGCCGACCGGATCGATCATCCAGCCCATAATATCGAGCGTGCGGGGCCAGGTATGTTCGGCGGCAGCGCCGATGCGCAATTCAGCTGTGGCCGGCCCGGCGCGCAGCACCGCCGCGGCAGCTCCGTCCCCGAACAACGCCGAGGAGATTACATCGACTTTAGAGCCCCGATCGATGCGGCAGGCGAGCGTGCACAGCTCGACCACGACCACGAGGACAACATCGCCCGGCTCGGCGCGCGCAAGCCGGGCGCCGAGCGCAAGGCCCGAGACGCCACCAGCACATCCGCGACCGAACACTGGCACGCGCATCACCGTCGGCCGAAATCTCATTTCCGGACCGACGCGCGCTTCGATGCTAGGGGTCGCAATGCCGGTTGAGGATACTGTCACGACCACGTCGACGTCGCGTGCAGAGATGCGCGCACGTTCGAGCGCCGCGCGCGCTGTTTGCATGAACAATTCGCTTGCACTCTCGAGATACACTTCGGTGCGCTCTGCCAAATCATGCGGCGCGCTCAACCATTCCAGCGACCGAACGGAATAGCGCCGCTCGATGCCCGCATTGATGAACACGTCAGCCAGTTTCGGGAAGCGCGCAAACGTGCGCGCGTAGACTTGGCGCGCAGCATCGGCAACTACCCGCTGCTCAAGCAGGTGGGGTGGCACCGCGGTCGCGACCGCAAGCACGTTCACCAGCGGCACCATGCTAAGTCCTTCAATTCATAGGAACGACGCCCTTATTAGATGAACACCGCAGGTTGCAGCCTCTTCCCGCCTTCAGGCGCGGGCGCGTTCACCACGTCGTGTACTCAGATCGACCGTGCGGTCCGGGATCGTGATGCTGAAGGTGGCGCCAATGGTTCCCGGAACAAGCCGGATTTCGCCGCCATGCGCGCGCACAAGCTCAGCCGCGATGGCCAAGCCCAGGCCCGTGCCACCGGCGCGCGCCGAGCCCTGAAAAGCCTGAAACATATGAACGCGCGCTTTTTCGGGCACGCCTGGCCCGGTATCGGATACCTCGATTACCACTACGCTGCCTTCACGCCGTCCAGTAAAACGAATTTGATCCCGTGCCGGATCGCGCGCACCACGTGCCTCCAAAGCCTGCACGGCATTACGCGCAATATTAACGAGCACGCGAAACAATTGATCGTGATCGGCCTCCACCGTGAGTCCGCGTTCTACCGCCACAATCCATCGGATCGGCACGTCAAGACCGAGACCAAGCGCCTCGTGCACTTCCTCGATCAATGGCTCGAGCTCAATCGTCTTGCGCTCGGGCGGCGGCTCCTGCGCGCCGCCGTAAGAGAGCGTTGACTGGCAAAACGCGATCGCGCGTTCGAGCGCGCGCATCAGTTTGGGCGCGAAGCGCTGCACCTTCGGGTCTAGCGAAGTCGAAAGTTGATCGGAAAATATTTGCGCCGAGGCCAAAAGATTGCGCAGATCGTGGTTGATCTTCGACACCGCGAGACCAAGGGCTGCCAGCCGGCGCTGCTGGTGCAGCATCGAGGCAAGCTCCCGCTGCATGGCCCCGAGCTCTTCTTCGGCCGTACCAATTTCATCCTGCCTACCGCTCTCGGCGATGATGCGCGACGGATTTTCAGGGTTGGCGCGGAACGCGATCATATTGTCGGTGATGCGCCACATCGGGCGTACCAGGAGATAATGCAGGGCGAAGAACACCAGCATCGCGGTGATGCAGGAAATCGCCAGCGACAGCATCAAAATGTTGACAGAGAACGTCCACATCGCCTTGTACAGGGGAGCTTCATCGAGAATGATTTCGAGGAAGTCGCCGCCCATTGGGGCCGCTCCCACCACACGTATTACGTCGACCGGCTTGCTGGTGAGCAGGGTATCGAACGCGTCGAAGATGGATTGCCACCAGGAAACCTGTCGCATGTCGATATCTTGCGCGATCCCGGACGGCAAATCGGAGGCAGCGAGCAAACGGCGCTGGCTACCCATCTTCATTGCCACCGCGCGCGCGCCGATGCTTCTGAGAATCTCGTTTGTAAGGCTTTCAGGCACCATTCCACTTGTTGCAGCATCGAGCACAAGAGCCGCCGTGTGCGCCGCGGCAAGCCGATCGTTCAACCAGTTCAAGCGGAAGTTCGCGACCGAAGGCACGTAAATCAAAATTTCCGCCACCATCACGAACAGGATGGTGAGCAGCAGCAACTTGCCGGAAAGACCGACGCGCCAAGTCCGCGCCGGCCGCGGCTCCGCCCTAATTTCGTTGCTTGCTTCGTTGCCCGCTTCCAAAATCGCCTCAACCAAAGATTCGCATCCAAGCAATGATGCGCCGCACCCAGGGACTGGTCAAACTTGGGGTAAAAAAATCGATGGCTGCACGTTTTCCGAGTTCCGACAACGTCGGATATGGCAGCACGATATCGGTGACAGCGCGGATGTTCAGCCCCTGCGCGATCGCAAGCGTCCACATTGCAATTAGCTCTCCTGCCTGCGCTCCAACGATCGTTGCACCTACTATCCTACCTTTTCGCGTCGTGATGACTTTTATGTGGCCGCGCGTGTCTCCTTCCGTCTGCGCGCGATCATTGTCGTTGTAAGGCCAGCGCGCAATGCGGATCTTGATCCGGCGAGCCCGCGCCTGTGCTTCGGTGAGGCCAGTGTGCGCGAGCTCCGGTTCGGTAAAAGTCGCCCACGGAACGACGCTGTTATTGGCGCGCACCGGAAGACGGAACAGCGTATTCCGAATGACCAGACCGGCGTGATAATTGGCGGCGTGCGTAAGCGGTGGGTGCCCGGCGGCGCAATCGCCGATCGCGTAGACACGCCGGTTGCTGGTCTTGAGCTTCCTATTCACGACAATGCCGGCGCGCTCGTAACGAATCCCCGCGGCGTTGAGATCGAGTCCGTCGATCGTCGGCTTACGCCCGGTCGCAATCAGCAAATGCGTGCCAGTAATGGTCTGTTCGGCGCCGCCGGTTTCGACCGTCGCCGTTACGGTAGCGCCGGCGTGCGCGATGCCGATGACATTTAACCCGCTGCGGATAACAACGCCCTCGCGCTCGAGGCAATCGAGCAGCACAGCGACGCATTCCGGGTCGTCATTGGCGAGCGGCCTGACAGCTTCCAGCACGGTCACCGAGCTCCCCAAGCGGCGAAAGGCTTGCGCCATTTCGAGGCCGACGGGGCCCGCGCCGATGATAATGAGATGCTCCGGCCTCTCCTTGAGATCAAAAATGTTCTCGTTAGTAAGAAAGGGGCCGCTGTCGAGTCCGGGAATTGACGGCACGGCGGGCGCCGACCCGGTCGCGATCACGAAACGCCGCGCGCGGATTTCGACATTCCCTGCCATCACTGTGTTGCGGTCCTTGAACTTCGCATGGTCGTGGATGACGCGAACCCCGAGGCCGGTGAAGCGCTCGATCGAATCCGTCAGTGCTACGGCTGCGACGACCGCATGCACGCGATTGTGCACCTTGGCGAAATTGACCGCGACGTTTTGTACGTCGAGGCCAAATATACCGGCGCTGCGTATTGCCCCGGCGCGTTTGGCCGCTGCCAAGAGAGCCTTCGACGGAACGCAGCCGGTATTGAGACAATCACCGCCCATCTCGCCGCGCTCGATCAGCACTGTCGGCACGCCAAAAGCCGCTGCAGCCGCGGCTACCGACAGGCCGCCGGGTCCCCCGCCGATCACGCAAATGTCGGGTGCGAGTGTTTCCGCCATGCCCCTGCAAGCCCTGCCCGCGACAACAACTTCTACATCATATCGCGGTGCGCGAGCGGGCGCGCCAATATTTCAACAATACCGGCATCAGCGCGAGCAGACCGAGCGCGACCAGCGCGGCGATCAGCTGCGGCGTCAGGACGTCCGTTGGATCAAATGCCATACGGCAATCAGGCCCCTTAGCTGCGATACAATGATAATAAGAATTTTTCTGCGCCGTAATCACGCTGTCCAAGCCGGTCCCTGCCAAAGCAAAGGCGATGGCTGCCGGGATAACACCGAGTACAGTCCCTGCGATGAACGGCCCGAGCCGCACACCCGCTAAGGCCGGCACCAAATTGACCAGAAAGAATGGAAACACCGGCACCAACCGGAGGAACAGAAGATAGGTGAAGGCGTCGTCGCGGAATCCCTTGGCAAGCTGATTGGCGCGCGGACCCGCCCGCCGCAGCAGTGGCTCCCCAAGCGCTGTCCGTGCAACCAGGAAGATGACGGTGGCGCCGATCGTGGCGCCGATCACCGCGGCCGAAGCGCCGACCAAAAGGCCGAATAGAAAACCGCCGGCGACGGTGAGAATTGCAGCCCCCGGCAGCGACAGGGTGACTGCCACGATGTAGATAGCGATATAGGCGAGCACGGCCAACAGGCGATGTTCCGCGACGAATGTGTCAATGGTCGCTCGATGGCGCACCAATGATTCAAATGAGATGCCGCCATCGCCAAGCACGAAATAGCCCGCTCCCGCAAGGATAACGATGACTGCCAATGGCAGAATCCGGCGGGCGAGACCCCACGACTGACTAACGACCGGCGAACTTGCGGACATTGGCGCTTTATACACGAAGCCCTTGTCCGTGTGGGCGGGCCTCACTGTCTTGTGAGGCTTTTTGACATCGGACAGCCGGCAGGTAGGCGGTCGCATTGACGGGCCAAAGCCCCTCCCTTATAAGCCGCGCAAAATCCGGAAAAATTCGGGTTTAGTTGTCTTTTCGAGGATGGCGTCCCCTTCCCCACGACGCGACCAGCGGAGAACCTGAAACGTGAAGCGGACCTATCAACCGAGCAAACTCGTACGCAAACGCCGTCATGGTTTCCGCGCGCGCATGGCGACCAAGGGCGGACGCAAAGTCCTGTCGGCGCGCCGGGGACGCGGCCGCAAGCGCCTGTCCGCCTGACGGCGGCGAAACCCGCCGCGTATTGCTTCCATGAAACGGTTGAGGCGACGGGCGGATTTTCTGGCCGCGGCTTCGGGGATCAAGGCACCGGCCGCGGCGTTCGTGCTGCAAGCGCGCAAGCGCCGCGACGAGGGGCCGGCACGGTTCGGGTTTACCGTGTCAAAGAAGGTCGGGAATGCGGTCGAGCGTAATCGGGTCCGCCGCCGGTTGCGGGAAATTGTGCAGCGCTCGGCCGCAAGCCGGTCCCGCGCCGGTCACGATTATGTGCTGATCGGACGGCGCGCGGCGCTCAATCTGCCGTTCGCCCGGATGACGCAAGATTTCGAAGGGGCACTGCGACGTGTACATGCGGGACGTAATGGCAATATGGAGTCCTGATGACCGACAATAAAAACACCATCCTCGCCATTGTGCTGTCGGCGCTGGTGCTGCTCGGTTGGCAATACTTCTTCGCCGTCCCGCAGGAAAAGGCGCGGCAGGAGCAGTTGCAGGCCCAGCAGAAGAAGCAGAACGCGCCCACAGCAGCCCAGCCCGGCCAGCCGGTACCGCCCGCCGTGCAAACTGGAGCACCGCAAGTTCCCGGCCAAGCAAGCCCTCCCACGGCCGCCGCCCCGGTGGACCGCACGGCGGCGCTGGCGACCTCGCAGCGCGTGCCAATCACAACCGGCAGCCTGCAGGGCTCGATCGCGCTCAAGGGCGGACGCGTCGACGATCTGGCACTGGTTAAATTTCGCGAAACCGTCGATCCAAAGTCGCCGCCGATCGTTTTGCTATCGCCGTCCGGAACCGCTGATCCGTTCTACGCCGAATTTGGTTGGACCGGCACTGCCGGCGCCAACGTGAGGTTGCCGACATCGGAAACAGTGTGGAAGCAGGCAGGCTCCGGTGCGCTCAGCGTCAATCATCCGGTGACGTTGACCTACGATAACGATGAAGGACTCGAATTCCGCCGCACGATCGCTGTCGACGACAAGTATCTGTTCACGATCAAGGACGAGATCACCAACAAAAATTCGAGCCCGATCTCTATTTATCCTTATGCACTGATTTCACGTCACGGCACGCCGCAAACGCTCGGCTACTACATCCTCCACGAGGGCCTGATCGGCGTGCTTGGCGATTCTGGCTTGCAGGAATTTACGTATAAAAACATCACCGAGAAAAAGGCCGTCAATTTCGACGTCACCAACGGCTGGCTCGGTATCACTGACAAATACTGGGCGGCCGTGCTGCTGCCGGATACGACTGCACGTCTTAAGGCTCGGTTCTCAACCGGCATGCTTGGCAACGTGCCGACCTACCAAACCGACTATCTGCTCGATGCGCAGACGGTCGCACCTGGTGCTACTGCTTCCGCCAACGCGCGGCTCTTCGCTGGCGCGAAGGAAGTAGCCGTCATCAATGAATACGACAAACAGCTCAAGCTCAATCGTTTCGATCTCCTAATCGACTGGGGCTGGTTCTATTTCATCACCAAGCCGCTATTCATCGCGATTGATTACCTCTACCGACTTGTCGGCAATTTCGGTCTCGCTATCCTGATCGTGACCGTGCTCATCAAAATTGCGTTCTTCCCGTTAGCGAACAAATCCTACGCCTCGATGGCAAAGATGAAGGCGGTGCAGCCGCAGATGACTGCGCTGCGGGAGCGCTTTGCCAATGACAAGGCCAGGCAGCAACAAGAGCTGATGGAGCTGTACAAGAGGGAGAAGATCAATCCGCTCGCCGGTTGCCTGCCGATCGCGATCCAGATCCCGGTGTTTTTCTCGCTCTACAAGGTGCTGTTCGTCACCATCGAGATGCGGCACGCGCCATTCTTTGGCTGGATCCATGATTTGTCGGCGCAGGACCCGACTAACATCTTCAATCTGTTCGGCTTGATTCCATTCGATCCGACGGTGCTACCGCTGATCGGCTCGTTCCTGCATCTCGGCGCGTGGCCGCTGATCATGGGCGTGACGATGTGGGTGCAGATGAAGCTCAACCCGGCGCCGCCCGATCCGACCCAGGCGATGATCTTCAACTGGATGCCCCTGATCTTCACCTTCATGCTGGCAAACTTTCCGGCTGGACTGGTGATCTACTGGGCATGGAATAACTCGCTTTCGGTGCTGCAGCAGAGTGTGATCATGCGCAAGCACGGCGCCAAGATTGAATTGTTCGATAACCTCAAGGCATTGTTCGTCAGGAACAAGACCGAGACCTGAGAGCAATCGCCGGCTGTAAGCCATACCGATGGGCACCGGCGACTTCACCCGCGCTGAAATCGAGTCCGGCCGGCGTCTTTTTGCCGGGGGCTGGCAGTTTGTTGCTGCGGCCGGGACATCCGCGTCATTGCCGCCGATGCGCGGCATCGAGATTGCCTTCGCGGGCCGCTCCAACGTGGGCAAATCAAGCTTGATCAACGCGCTCACGGGCCGCAAGAATCTCGCGCGTATCTCACGCACGCCGGGCCGCACGCAGGAGCTCGTCTTCTTTACCGGTGGCGAGAGCCTCAACGTGGTGGACATGCCCGGCTACGGTTATGCCGCTGCGGCGAAATCCAAGATTAAGGCCTGGACGGCGCTGATCGATGCCTTTCTCCGTGGCCGCAGCAACCTCGCCCGCGTCTATGTCCTGGTGGACGCTCGCCACGGTCTCAAACCGACCGATGATCCAGCGCTTGACGCTCTCGGCCAAGCGGCCGTCAGTCATCAGATTATCTTGACCAAATGCGACGAACTGAAGCCGGCGGAGCTCAGCAGTCGCATCGCCGAGGTGGAAGCGGCGCTGGCCAATCGGCCGGCCGCCTTTCCGACAGTGCTCGCGACGTCATCCCGGGACGCAACCGGAATTCTAGAATTGCGCGCGGCTATCGCCCGCTTATTGGCAGAAAGAGGCCGCTGACGCATTGTCGGATGGCCGCTACATCGGCTAGAAACCCCGGCAATGAGCAAAGCCTCCAAGATCGACCCGCAAGAGCAGGCCCGCATCCTCTCCGAGGCGCTGCCCCACATGCAGCGCTACGACGAGGAGATCGTCGTGGTGAAATACGGCGGACACGCCATAGGCCAAGAACAGATGGCGCGCGACTTTGCCCGCGACATCGTCCTGCTCGAACAGACCGCTATCAATCCCGTGGTTGTGCATGGTGGCGGGCCGCAGATCGAGGCCATGCTTAAGAGGCTCGGCATCAAGTCCGAATTCGCGGCCGGCTTGCGCATCACGGACGCCAAGACCGTTGAAATTGTGGAGATGGTGCTGGCCGGCTCGATTAACAAGCAGATCGTCGGCTACATCAATGCCGCGGGTGGCAAGGCGATCGGCTTATGCGGCAAGGACGGCAACATGGTGCAGGCGCGCAAGGTTAGCCGCACCGTGGTCGATCCCGATTCCAACATCGAAAAAGTCGTCGATCTCGGCTTTGTCGGCGAGCCGGAAAAGGTCGACCTCACCATGCTCAACCAGGTGATTGGCCGCGAAATGATTCCGGTTTTGGCGCCGGTGGCAACATCCGCCAATGGCGGCACGTTTAATGTAAATGCCGACACATTCGCAGGTGCGATTGCCGGCGCCCTGAAGGCTAAGCGTTTGCTGTTGCTGACCGATGTGCAGGGCGTGCTCGACAAATCGAAGAGCTTGATAGCGGAATTGTCAGTCGCCGACGCGCGCAAGCTGATCGCTGATGGCACCATTTCCGGCGGCATGATCCCCAAGGTCGAGACCTGCATCTATGCGCTCGATCAAGGCGTGGAAGGCGTCGTCATCCTGGACGGCAAGGTACCACACGCCGTGTTGCTTGAGCTGCTGACCGATCACGGTGTCGGCACGCTGATGCACCGTTAACGCGCCGAGTGCTGCGGTGCCAAGCATCCGCTAGCATGCGACGTGATTCGCGGGCGGCTTAGCCGGGCGATTCCTATGATGCGCTTATTCAATTTTACGTACGGCGGGTGAGAAGCTTCCGGGGCGCAAGCTCATTCTCACCAACGGCACCCGAAAGCACGCGGACGCGGTGATGCAGAAGCTCGAAATCCACCGGCATATCGAAGACGTGTTCGACATCGCTGCGGCCGATCTCGATCCCAAACCGTTGCCGCAGGTGTATCAGCGTTTGCTGTCCCGCCATGCCGTCGATGCTGCGAAGGCGGCAATGTTCGAAGATCTGGCGCGCAACCTGGAAACGCCGCATGCCCTCGGCATGACGACCGTGCTCGTGGTACCGGAAGGTCAGCGCGAGGTGTTCCGCGAAGCCTGGGAACTGGAAGGGCGCGATGCGCCCTAGGTGGATCATTTGACCGACGATCTCACCGGATTTCTCGAACAGATTGTGCGGCGCTGATCAGGCGGCGATCACCTGCTGCATCAGGACAGCCAGCCCGATACCGGCAATGCCGGCGCCGACAAATCGCACCGGCGACAGATCAGGCGGTCGTTGCACAAGGCCGCGTGCGATCTTCGCCGCACCAAGCGCGATCGCACTTTGAATGGCCGCAAGGCCAAGCAGATAGGCGTAGAGCGGTGTCGGCTCAGCGTCGTAAATCGATTCACCGAGCGCATAGCCGTGGATAACACCGACCATCGCGAACAGCACGAGCGCGGCACCCGCCGGCATCTGCCGGGGGCGAAGCATCAACGCGCCTAGTGCGATCATGGTGAGCGCCACCAATATTTCCGCGCCCGCCACCGTTGCGCCGTGCAGATGCAGCGCGACACCGGCCATCATTGCCAGCACGAATACGACAACGAGGGCTGACGCCGCCCGGTGGGTCGCAGCGAGACAACCGACCGCCACCACGGCAGCAAAGTGGTCCAGGCCAATGACCGGATGGCCGAGTCCGGAAAGAATACCCTCTCCGAAGGTCGCCGGCGTCCGCCCGCCCATCACGTGATGCGCGAAGGCCGGCGCGCTGCTGAGCGCTAAGACGATCAAACCCAAACCCGAGTGTGCGAACTGCCGATTCATGCGCGTTTCTCCCGGCCGCAAGCTTAGCCCGCTGGGCGCGGCTTGACATCCCCTGCCCCGCCCCCGACAAACCGCAGCCAAACGAGCCGGAGCACCCATGGCCGACAACAATCTTGCCAGCATAATCGACGAGGCCTTTGCAGGACGCGACAAGATCGGCCCGAAGACCAAAGGCACGGTGCGTAAAGCTGTGAATTTCGCGCTTGATCTGCTCGATGCCGGCAAGGCGCGTGTCGCCCAGCGAAACGCCGACGGCCACTGGCAAGTGCATCAGTGGCTGAAGAAAGCGGTCCTGCTCTCGTTTCGTCTCAACGCCATGAGCGTGATTCCGGGTGGACCTGGGAAGGCCGTGTGGTGGGACAAGGTCGATTCAAAATTCAAAGGCTGGAACGCCGCGCGCTTTCGCAAAGCGGGCTTCCGCGCCGTGCCGGGCTGCGTGGTACGCCGCTCGGCCTTTATCGCGCCCGGCGTGGTGCTGATGCCGTCCTTTGTCAATCTCGGCGCTTACGTCGACAGCGGTACCATGATCGACACTTGGGCGACGGTCGGTTCCTGCGCGCAGATTGGCAAGAATTGCCATATCTCCGGCGGCGCCGGTATCGGCGGCGTGCTGGAACCACTTCAGGCAGGCCCGGTGATCATCGAGGACAATTGCTTCGTAGGCGCACGCTCGGAAGTGGCAGAAGGCGTGGTTGTGCGCGCCGGTGCGGTGTTGTCGATGGGCGTTTATCTCGGTGCTTCGACCCGAATCGTTGACCGCGAGACCGGAGAGATCACGCAAGGCGAAGTGCCGCCCTATTCCGTGGTTGTGCCGGGTACACTGCCCGGAAAGAGCGGCGGCCCCGGCCTGTACTGCGCTGTTATCGTCAAGCGCGTCGACGAACGCACCCGGTCCAAGACCAGTATCAACGAACTGCTGAGGGACTAAAGGCGCCATCGCTGTGTCCACCGATCCCGTCGCCATTGCTCGCGATTTGCTCCGCTGCCCGTCCGTGACTCCGGTGGAAGGCGGCGCGCTCGGGTTTCTCGAAAAGACGTTGAAGGGCGCCGGCTTCACCGTGCATCGCATGACATTCAGTGAGCCCGGCACCGACGCCGTCGAGAATCTATATGCCCGTATCGGCACGACGGCACCGAATCTTGTCTTCGCCGGTCACACCGACGTGGTTCCACCGGGTGACGAAAAGGCTTGGAAATATCCGCCGTTTTCCGCCGAAGTCACTGATGGTGATCTTTACGGCCGCGGCGCAGTCGACATGAAGGGGGGCATTGCGTGCGCGATTGCCGCTGTGCTCGATCACCTTAGCCTCCATGGCGGCAAGCCGAAGGGATCGATCTCGTTTCTGATTACGGGCGACGAGGAAGGCATCGCAGTCAACGGCACGCCAAAGCTCCTAAAGTGGGCGGCCGAGCGCGGCGAAAAGTTCGACCATTGCATTCTGGGCGAACCGAGCAATCAGCAAGAGTTCGGCGATACGATCAAGATCGGCCGGCGCGGCTCGCTCAATGGCCATCTGATCGTGACAGGCAAACAGGGACATGTCGCCTATCCACAACGGGCGGACAATCCGATCCGCGGGCTGGTGACGCTCGTCGCCGCGCTGCAAGCCGAGCCGCTCGATCAAGGCAGCGCGCAATTTGTGCCCTCGCATCTCGAGTTCACCTCTGTCGACGTCGGAAACAAGACCGTCAATCTCATTCCCGGTGAGGCGCGGGCGCGCTTCAATATCCGTTTCAACGACAAGCACACGCTCGACTCGCTGAAGAAGCTGATCGAGCAGCGCGCCGCGAAAGCGGCCGGCGGAAAGATGAAATTCGCATTCCAATGGGAGCCGTCGAACGCCGGCGTATTCGTAACCAAGCCGGGACCGTTCACCGAATTGGTGGCGAACGCCGTCGCGGAAGTGACCGGCCGCAAGCCGGAATTGTCGACGACCGGCGGCACCTCGGACGCACGCTTCATTACCGCCTATTGCCCAGTCGTAGAATTCGGGCTGGTCGGCCAGACGATGCATCAGGTCGACGAGCGCGTACCGATCGCTGATCTGCGTGCTCTGACGACGATTTATCGCAAGATTATCGATAGGTATTTTGGGTCGTAGGGCTGTCGTCCGCCGGGACGACAGCCGAAAGTAAATAATCCACCTTCATCAAATACAGCCCATCCGGCGGCGCCACAGGGCCACAGGCTGTGCGGTCGCGCGCGGCGAGCGCTTTGGCCAGATCATCTGCGTTCCATTTGCCCTCCCCCACTGCGACCAGTGAGCCGACCATGGAGCGCACCTGGTTATGCAGGAATGAGCGCGCAATGGCGCTGACCGTCACCTCCTCGCCATTGCGTCCAACGCTGAGCACATCGAGCGTCTTAACAGGCGACTTGGCCTGGCATTCGGTCGAACGGAACGTCGTGAAATCATGCTTGCCGACCAGGCCCTGCGCAGCTTTGTGCATGGCCGCGGCATCGAGCGGCCGCGGCACGCGCCAGGCGCGACCGGCCTCGAGCGTCAAATCGGCGCGGCGATTGATGATTCGATAAAGATAGTGGCGCTTCATCGCCGAAGTGCGCGCGTTGAAATCGTCGGCCACGCGTTCGGCCGCGAGAATGGCGATGGGGTGCGGACGTAAGTGCGCATTGAGCGCGTCGCGCACGGTGTCGGTGTCCCACTCTTTCGTCAAATCGACATGGGCGACCTGCGCGCGCGCGTGCACACCCGCGTCGGTACGCCCGGCACCTTGCACCAGCGTCTGCTCGCCTGAAAGTGTTTCGATGGCCGCGGTCAGAACTCCCTGCACAGTGAGCTGATCGGCCTGAATTTGCCAGCCGGAAAACGGCGCGCCGTCATATTCAATGGTGAGTTTGTATCGCGGCATTGTCAGGCTACCCGCGTACCGGCTTTCACCGGCGTGCCGCGCAGGAATTCTTCCGCAGTCATCGGCTGCCTACCAGCGCGTTGGGCCTGCACGAGCCGCACAGCGCCGTCGCCGCACGCGATCGTGAGTTTATCGTCGAGCGCCGTACCGGGCGCACCCGACCCCTTACTTTTTGTCGAGCGCAGTACTTTTACGCGGACGCCACCAACCTCAAACCAGGCGCCGGGAACCGGCGATAGGCCGCGAATGTGGTCGTGCACCTGTTTCCAAGGCTTGCTCCAATCGATCCGTGTCTCGCTTTTGGAAATTTTCTCCGCATAGGTGACGCCTGCCCGCGGTTGCTGCGTGAGCACAAGCGAGCCGCGTTCCGCGGCCGCCAGGACTCGCAGCATCAGATCGGCGCCGAGGCGCGACAAGGCATCGTGCAACTCGCCAGCGGTCATGTCGGCACCGGTAGGCGTGCGCTCGGCCATGGCTATAGCGCCGGTATCGAGCCCCTCATCCATCTTCATGATGGTGACGCCGCTCTCGGCATCGCCCGCCATTATGGCGCGATTGATGGGCGCGGCGCCGCGCCAGCGCGGCAGGAGCGAGGCGTGCACGTTGAAGCAGCCTAGGCGCGGCGCTTCCAGGATCGGCGTGGGAAGGATGAGGCCGTAGGCCACCACGACCGCCGCATCGGCATTGTCTGCACGGAAGGCTTTCTGCGCGTCGTCGTCCTTCAACGTCTTGGGCGTGTGTACGGGGAGCATCAGCCGCCGCGCCTCGCGCTCGACCGGCGTGTGCTGCTGCTCCATGCCACGGCCGGCCGGCTTGGGCGCGCGAGTATAGATCGCCGCGATTTCGTGCCCGCGGGCTGCGAGTTGGATCAGCGTCGGCACCGCGAAATCGGGCGTGCCCATGAAGATCAGGCGCATTCAGGCCACTTCCAGCGCGCGGGTGCGTACGATGTCAGCCAATATGATGCGAAGGCTCTTGGTCCTCGGCGAGCAACTTGCCGCCCTCCGTTTTTTTGGCCGCTTTTTTGAATTTCTTCATCACCATGTCGCGCTTGAGCTTTGAGATATGGTCGATGAATAGCACGCCATTGATATGGTCGATCTCGTGCTGCAGGCAGGTGGAGAGCAGCCCCTCTGCCTCGATCTCCTGTGGCTGGAGAGCGACATCGAGGAACTTTACTTTGACGGCCTTGGGCCGCTCGACCTCCTCGTAGTATTCGGGAATCGACAGGCAGCCTTCTTCGTACGTCGCCTTCTCGTCGGACGCCCAAACCACTTCGGGATTGATGAAGACCTGCGGCTGTTTCGGCTCGTCCTTCTTGGCAAGATCCATCGTGACCACACGCTGTGGCACACCAATCTGGATGGCGGCGAGCCCGATGCCGGGCGCGGCGTACATCGTCTCGAACATGTCGTCGATCAGCGCGCGCAGCCGCTTGTCGACGGCCTTTACGGCCTCCGATTTAACCCGCAACCGTTTGTCGGGAATAATAAGGATGTCGCGCACCGCCATGGGCGCGATTTAAGGGCAAGAGGTCAAACGGTCAATGCGCCTTTGCCCTTGAGCCATCGATACAATCGCCCTACCGTTCGCCGTTCGTTCGCTTGCTGGGCGAATCACTGTACAAGCGGCTCATGTCCGATTTGCAGATTCTGGCCAACACGCTCTTGGCGCATGCCGCGGCCCTTACACTCGCCATCGGCACAATTATCGCAATTGGTGTCATCGTCGTCATCGTGATGCTGTTGCGGCCGCACAAGCCGCCCCAAGACCCCGCCACCGAGCAGCGGATGGCTGATCTCAATGCGCGCGTCCAGGCCATGGGCGAATTGCTCGCCAAGGCGCAATCGCAATTGCAACAAACGGTGCACGAGCGGCTCGACGCGGTGACTGCCCGGTTAGGCGAGTCCATGCGGACGACGACCAGGGACACCACCGACCATCTGCAGCAATTGCATGCGCGGTTGGCGGTCATCGATACCGCGCAAAAGAACATTACTGACCTCGCCTCGCAGGTGACGAGCCTGCAAAGCGTGCTCGCCAACAAGCAAACGCGCGGCGCCTTTGGGCAGGCGCGGATGGAAATGATCATTCAGGACGGCTTGCCGAAGGATTGCTACGAATTCCAGGCGACCCTCACCAACAAGGCGCGGCCAGATTGCGTTGTGCACTTGCCCGACGGCCCTTCCCTGGTCATCGACGCCAAGTTTCCACTCGAGGCGGTGACTGCCTTTCGCGAGGCAAAGAGCGACGACGACCGTAAACTCGCGATCACGCGGGTGCGCGCGGATATTGCTAGGCACGTCGGCGACATCGCCGCCAAATACCTCATCCCGGGCGAGACCCAGGACATGGCGCTGATGTTTGTGCCATCGGAATCGATTTACGCCGAGCTCTACGACGGTTTTGACGATATTTTTCAGAAAGCTTATCGCGCTAAGGTCATTATCGTTTCGCCATCATTGTTGATGCTGGCAATCCAAGTGATCCAGCAGATCCGCAGGGATGCCCGCATGCGCGAAGCGGCCGACAAGATTCTCATTGAAGTCGGCCATCTCATCGGCGACGTGCAGCGTCTGCGCGATCGCGTCGATAATCTCGACAAACATTTCGGTCAGGCCAATGCCGATATCAGGCAGATCGTGATTTCCACCAATAAGATCGTTGGCCGCGGCGAGAGGATCCAACACGTCGAGTTCGACGGCGACGCTCCGCCGAGTGCCGATATCCTTCCCGGTCCCGGTCAGCGCAAGCTGGAAGCCGGCGAATAGCGCGATGACTATTTCCCCCGACGCGCAAGCGAGGCCATCCTGGTCCGAGGCGCTTGCGGTCTACTTCAAGCCGCGTGTGGTGATCGTCATGTTCCTCGGCTTCTCGTCGGGGCTGCCGCTTGCGCTGTCGGGCACAACGCTGCTGGTGTGGATGCGTGAATCCGGCGTCGATCTCGGCACGATCGGCCTTTTTGCGCTAGTCGGCACACCCTACACCGTGAAATTCCTGTGGGCGCCATTCACTGACGCGCTCGATGTGCCGGTGCTGTCGCGTCTTCTCGGGCGGCGGCGCGGCTGGCTCGTGTTCACACAAATCCTGCTGATGGCAGCAATCGTGTTCCTGGGATCTTGCAATCCCGCTGCCACACCGGGATTGGTCGCATTGGGCGCCCTGCTGGTGGCGACCGCCTCCGCGACGCAAGACATCGTTGTCGATGCATTCCGCGTCGAAAGTTTGCCAGAGAATGAGCAGGCTGCCGGCATGGCCGCTTACGTCGCCGCCTACCGCATTGGCATGCTGATTTCCACCGCCGGCGCGCTATTTCTTGTAAGCGCCATTGAAGCTCATGGATTCGACAAACAGGCGGCTTGGCGTTGGGGCTATGTGGCGATGGCCGCCCTAGTGTTGATCGGCACTGCCACGGCGTTGTTCGCGACCGAGCCGGAGCGTTCGGCGCAGGCAGAAGTCACCCATGCTGGACAAAAACCTTTCGCGCGCGTGAGCGAAGCCGCGGTCGGCGCATTCAGAGACTTCCTCGGCCACGAGCTTGCTTTGGTCATGCTGGCTTTCGTTGTGCTGTTCAAGTTCACCGATGCGCTGTCCGGCGCCATGACTGCGCCTTTTGTTATCGATCTTGGTTTTTCCCGCAACGAATACGCCGCGATCGTGAAAGGCGTCGGGCTTGCAGCACTTCTGCTCGGTGGATTTGCCGGCGGATTCATTGCGCGCGCCCTTCCGCTCGCCGCATGCCTGTGGATCGGCGGTATTTTGCAATCCGTCGCCAACCTGACGTTCAGTGCTTTGGCGGTCGTCGGCACCAACACGACGATGCTCGCGGCCGCCATCATTGCGGAGAATTTCACCAGCGCCATCGGCACGGTGATGTTCGTCGCCTACCTCTCTGCTCTCTGCCAAAATCCACTGCACACGGCGACGCAATATGCGCTGCTGACGGCGCTAGCTGCGGTCGGACGCACCTATCTTTCATCCGGTGCAGGATTCATTGCCGAATCGACCGGCTGGGTGTGGTTCTTCGTGATATGCACGTTGGCCGGCATCCCGAGCTTGCTTTTGCTCGCCTCGCTAACGCGGCGCGGACACTTCAAGCGGCTGGAGCCGAGGAAACACTGATCCCGAACGACCGCACCCTTTGAGGTGCGCTTCGCACCTCAGGGTGACGGCTAGAACAGCGTCCGCTGCTTGATCGCGGCGGTGAGCGTGCCTTCGTCAAGATAATCAAGCTCGCCGCCGACCGGCACGCCGTGCGCGAGCCGCGTCACCTTCACGTTGGCGTCCTGCAACAGCTCGGTGATGTAATGCGCGGTGGTCTGGCCATCGACCGTAGCGTTGAGCGCAAGGATCACCTCTTTCACCGCCGTCTCGTGCGCACGTGAAATCAATGTGTCGATGGACAGATCCTGCGGACCGACGCCGTCGAGCGGCGACAATGTGCCGCCGAGAACGTGGTATCGGCCGTTGATCGCGTGAGCGCGCTCCAATGCCCACAGGTCGGCGACATCAGCAACGGCGATGATGATGGAGGGATCGCGTCTGCTGTCGGTGCAGACCGTACAAGGGTTCTGGGTGTCGATATTGCCACAGACTTTGCAGACTTCGATCTTTTCCATCGCTGTCTCAAGCGCGGCAGCGAGCGGAGCCATCAACAATTCCCGCTTCTTGATGAGATGCAACGCCGCGCGTCGCGCCGAGCGTGGGCCCAGCCCCGGTAACCGCGCCAGTAGCTGGATCAGGCGCTCGATTTCAGGTCCGGCAACGGCGGTGGGCATTACGTTAGGTTCAATCCCGGCGGCAGCGGCAGGCCGCCAGTAACCGCCTTCATCTTTTCCTGCAAAACGGCTTCTGCCTTGCGCCGCGCGTCGGCGTGCGCCGCAACCATGAGGTCCTCAAGAATTTCCTTTTCTGAAGGCTTTAACAGCGAATCGTCGATCTTGACGCCTTTGAGGTCGCCTTTGGCCGTCAGCGTCACCGAGACTATGCCACCGCCTGCGGTACCCTCGATCTCGATCTGGTCGAGTTCGGCTTGCATGGCCTGCATCTTGGACTGCAATTGCGCCGCCTGCTTCATCAGGCCCAGGAGATCGGTCATGGCCTAATCCTCGTGCTCGCTGTCAGGGCTGGGCTCCGACGCACCCTCCCCGCCCTCCGGCACATTCTGTGCCACACCGACGATCTTGGCACCCGGAAAGCGGTTGAGCACGGCCTGTACCAGCGGATCACTCTGCACGTCGCGTTCAATCTCAGCCTGTTGCGCATCGGCCTGCGCGCGCATCGTCGGCGCGCCTTGTTCCTTGGAAACCACCACGATCCAACGCTTGCCGGTCCAGCCGGTCAATTTTCGCTGAAGATCGTGGACCAGTGTCTTCGGCGCACTCGGCTCAAGCGCGATTTCAAGCTGACCATCCTCGCAACGCACCAGCCGTACATCGCGCTCCAGTGCCATCTTGGCGGCGATGTCGCGCTTGTCGCCGGCAAGTGCGATCAGCTCCTGGAATGAGCCGATAGAAAGTGTTGGCGCGGCGGGCGCAGGTTCATCCAGCCGCGCGACCGGATCATCAGCCGGTCGCGGCGACACAGACGAGCGCGGCGAACCACGCGGCGCCTCATAGCGCGGGGCGTAACCTTGCGTCTGTGTCGTGCCGCCATTGCCTGGCGGACGTGAGGGCACCGAGCCGATTTCGCTGAGCGAGCGCACCACTTCGTCAGGTGTCGGCAGATCGGCAGCATAGGCGATGCGCACTAGCACCATCTCGGCCGCGACGACCGGACGGCCGGATGCCTGCACCTCGGAAATACCTTTCAATAACATCTGCCACGCGCGCGATAGAACTCGCATTGACAGCTGGGCCGCGAATGTGCGCCCGCGCGTGCGCTCAGCCTCCGAAAGCGACACATCATCGGCAACGGCAGGAACGACTTTGACACGCGTAACAAAATGAGTGCATTCAGCGAGATCGCTCAAGACAACCGCGGGATCGGCACCGATGTCGTACTGCTCGCGAAGTTCTTTGAGGGCGGCAGCGACGTCGCCCTTCATCAGCGCCTCAAATAGATCGACCACACGCACACTGTCGGCCAGACCTAACATCTGCCGCACATTTTCCGCCAGCACCGGTCCAGCGGCATGCGCAATTGCTTGATCGAACAGTGAAAGCGAATCGCGCACCGAGCCTTCGGCCGCGCGCGCAATCAATGCCAATGCCGCCGATTCGATTTCCACCTTTTCTTTCGCGGCGATACTTTCGAGATGCTTGACCAGGACGGCAGCGTCGACGCGG
The DNA here is from genome assembly GCA_049802775.1 of Pseudolabrys sp. Lineage (GTDB taxonomy): Bacteria > Pseudomonadota > Alphaproteobacteria > Rhizobiales > Xanthobacteraceae > Pseudolabrys. The sequence goes on from JBARNC010000276.1 coordinate 20,565, forward strand.
CGCAGGTCGAAACGCTGGCATCGCGACAGCACCGTCACGGGTACTTTTCGGATTTCCGTGGTCGCGAAGATGAACTTGGCGTGCGGGGGCGGCTCCTCCAGCGTTTTAAGCAGCGCGTTGAAGGCGGCGCCCGAGAGCATGTGCACTTCGTCGAGGATATAGACCTTGTAGCGCGCACTCATCGGCGCGTAACGGATGGCATCGTTAATCTGACGTACGTCCTCGACACTGTTGTGCGAGGCCGCGTCCATTTCCAATACGTCGGGATGGCGGCTTTCAATGATCGCCTGGCAATGGACGCCCATCACCGGCATATTGATGGTCGGTTCCTTCACCGAACCGTCCGCCAATTAATAATTGAGCGCACGTGCAAGGATGCGTGCGGTGGTGGTCTTTCCGACGCCACGCACGCCGGTGAGGATCCAAGCCTGCGGGAT
>JBARNC010000277.1:0-7708 GCA_049802775.1 Pseudolabrys sp.
TGTCCTTCACTATACGCCGGCGCGTGAAACAAGATAACGCCACGAAGAGGTGGAGTTTTCTCCGCTAACGCTATTGAGCGTTATGCTATTGTCTTAGCAACCACACCCACACCTCCTATTTTACCACCCTCGCGAATGGCAAAACGCATTTGGTTCATCGCAATCGAAGCGACGAGCTTCACTTTGAAGGTGACCGTGGAACAATTGCCTAGAGCTTCACAGGGCCGCTTTGGGTCATTAGCGGACATTTTGCGATGTCGGAGCTATGTCCGCTTTACCCCCGAAAGCGGACATTCGCGGCTATGCTTGGAATATCCGCTAAGTACAACCCGGAGTGCCACGTGAACAGTTCGAACCTCGACGCACCGAATGTCAAAATTATTCCCCCCTTGGTTTATCTGGCAGGACTAATCTTGGGCTCCGTCGTGAGCATATGGATTCCGACTACGATTGCCCCGCGCCCGGCGGCATGGACCATCGGCGCACTGCTTATTTTTATTGGTGTGGGCCTAGCTGGCTCGGCCATCATTAAGTTCAAGTTGACGGGGACCACCATTCGACCCGACCGTGGTTCAAACAGCTTAGTGATCGAAGGTCCCTACAAGATCACCCGAAACCCCATGTACCTCGGATTAGCGCTCGTTTATCTGGGCATAGGAATAGCCGAGCAATCTATTTGGGCTTTAGTTTTGCTTCCTGTCGTTTTGCTAATCATACAGCGCAAGGCTATTGAGCCAGAGGAAGCATTTCTGACGCACCACTTTGGGGCAGAATACATAAGCTACAAGTCGGTCGTCAGGCGCTGGCTTTGAGTTCGGTAGCTCGCCTTGACCATTCGGTGGCGTCACTCAAATGTCCGCTTTACCCCCAAAAGCGGACATTTGCAGCGCACCAGCGCATGTCCGCTAAGTGCCAAGAGCGGACATCGCGAGACCGAATGCGGAATGGTATTCGTGGCCAACAACTCAGTCCATATCACTGTAAGCACAATCTGCCGGATCAGCTTCATGTGCGCCCAAACTTTTATCGAAACGGAATAGCGTTGAGCAATACGGGCAAACGATCTCGCTGGCGTCGCCCATATTGAGGTAAACGTGTGGGTGATCTTGCGGCGGCTTATCCCCAATGCACTTGAACTCACGGCAGCCAATGCGCACGATCGGCAACCGACTTCATTATGAAATTTCGGATAACTTTCCATCTGCAGCGCCGCGGTTGCCAACTTACCGCGCACCATGAGGTGCATGTCCGCTCTTACCCTCCAATAGCGGAAGGCTGAGGGCCTTTGAACTGTTTTCACGAAACGAAGCGCCGACGTGTCGCTTATACTGGCAGCATGACCCACTGAAGGCGCGATGGATGCCGCATGGCCCTAACTGCCGCACAAGCTCAATTCGGCTGCCTTGTTTTTATTACTTCTTCCTGGCCGTCGTCGTCATCGGGTACGAAACCACAGCCACCGCACGTTGGGCATTGGTGTTCATCGTCCGTGCCTTTTTCAACGACACCATCACCGTTGCAGTCTGGACAGGTTTTCATGTGTGCGCCTCATGGCGTTCACCGCATTCCTAGACGATTTAACCCGTGTCCTCGATGTCCGCTTTACCCCCAATAGCAGACATGTGCAGTGCAACTCGGTATGTCCGCTTTGTGCCAATAGCGGAGCTCTTCCGACCGCGGGGCTTAATTAACAGCCTTAGTGGCTAACACGTTGTAGGCCAAAAGCGGACTCAAGCATCGCAGTTCTGTTGGCGCCGACGAAGTGATCGAATCCGTTGGTGCGCTGCTACCGATAAAATGCGTATTTGTGTGATGTCTAGCACAGCGAAGCTGGTCACTTACGATTAGTGTGTTTGTAACAATTGAGAGCGAACGGCTCTCCAGAGCAGACACAGGAGACCTTCCATGCGTACCCTGTTAGGCATCTCTATAGCGACCGTTATCGCAGTCACAGTCTGGTGGACCCTTCCAATCCACGCCAAACAGCAATTTGGTACCGTTTCGATCGACCCGCTCAGCATGACAGACACCGTGACCAATCTGCTACCCGAAGTGCACTACGACCACGGTTTCGTTTTTACCGAGTAGCAATACGACCAAGGTCCCGCTTTTTAATAGATCGCGAGATTATGCGGGTCAGCGGTCTCCTGGTTACCCGGCCCGTCTCTCCCTAGGCCCCTGGTCGCCTCCCCTCCCTGGCGACCAGGATGGTTTGCCGATGGTCGACACCGGTCACCTACCGCTGGACAGTTGTCGGAAGTGGGCGTGCTATACGCACAGAGCTGTTGAGCCAGGCCGCGTGCTCGCCGGTCCAATCTCGGCCCGGGTCTTGCTTCGTGTCGCGGTTCCCGATGTCGACGGCAACTAATAGCGCACAAGCAACTCGAAGGGAGCGCGTCAGCTCAGGGAGCGTATCATGTACCATTTCGCCACAGCTTTATTCGCCGGCATTATCGCCACGGTACTTGTTAGCGGCATTGCATTCATGCCTACTCCCGCGGAGGCTGCGAAGATGTCCAAGGCTGAAAAGGTTGCCCTAAAAGAGGCGACCGTTGCATGCAAGGCGCAGGCGAAGGGCATGAAGATCAGATGGCCCGCGAGCCGGAAATACGTCAAAAATTGCATCATAAGGACGGCTCTCAAATCCCAACCAAACATGGACATCATCGAATTGCGCAAGGCGGTGAATTTACAGGGTCTCCGGATGCACAAATCTCCGGAATGGGGATGTGACCCGATGTGTTGAACGCGCGGATTTAGGTGTAACTCGCCGACGGAGCCGCAGTGTCGCTCGCGAAGACTGGGCTCTGTCGCAAAATTGAAATCCATCCCGCGCACCTTGAAGCGATCCGCACTGTGCGCGGGATCAAGTTCGTTTAACCGCAGCGGCGTATCTATTTACACAAGCGTGTGTCGTTGATAGGGAGTTTAGCTCACAGAAAATAAGGGATTGGGATCGATATATAGATGCTCCAACTGTTTAGAGCACTCGCAGTCTTTACCATTACCGCTGTCCTTGTCGGCGGCATTGCATTTGCACAGACGCCTCCTTCGGTTTTTTCGCCGGCGCCCTTCGTTGATCGAGGAGCTGAAAAGTCGCGGATCAAGCAAGAAGAAGATCGCAAAAAATGGTCTAACTGAAAAAAACAAGCTCGGGCACAAAAAATTAAATTGCGAAGCTGGAATAGATTCATGAAGGATTGCATGGCTAAATGAATCTTTGAAATTTCTTGAGCGTCCACTTTTCGGTCATAAGCCGCCACGCGCCTCTGATTGATGTCCGCTTTACCCCGCAAGCGGATAGAGCGGTGATCAGTATGCCCGCTAAGTCCAATAACGGACATTCTGCGACAATGGCCAACCTAATCAATTCGCTCAGCGACCACACACGCCATCAGACACCCGGCCACTCCGTCTACGTTTGATGTACGATCTAATACGCTCGGGTTATTGGTTGGCATATAATTTCCAACGATTGGCAAGAAGGGGCCTAAACATGAGCGACTGGCTGCACAATTTGCCAATTGTTTGGATGGCGCTGGTCGTTTTTGGCTTCACGTATTTGCTTGCGGCAGGAATATACGGGCTCGTCACGATCCTCGCGAAGGGCGAGCGAACGCCCGCATTTAAGGTAATCTCCCCCGGAATGCTGCCGCCATTGGGCATTATTTTCGGGCTGTTTGTCGCGTTCACTGCTGCGCAGGTCTGGAGCGACAACGAACGAGCCAATGCGACGGTTGATCGTGAAGCGAGCGCGCTCAGAGCCGTCGTGGTACTTGCTGCTGCTTTTCCGGGCGAACCGGAATCGCAATTTCGCACCCTCATCCGCCGCCACATTGATCAAGCCGCAACTCAGGAATGGCCGATGATGGCTCGCGGCACTGCCACCTTGCGGTTTACGCCACCCTTGCTCACCGAGGCGCTCCGGTTGACACTTGCTCTGACCCCCAATACCGAAGGCAAGAAAATTGCACAGCGTGAAATCGCCACCGCGCTCGAAACCGCATTCGATGCCCGTCGACAGCGCATCATCATTAGCCAGTCGCAAATCAATTTCGTGAAGTGGCTCTGCTTGTTCGTGCAGGCTACTGTAGCACTATTCGCGATTGCCATGATCCACTGCGACAATCGGATCGCCTCTGCCATCACCGTGTGCCTTTTTGCAACCGGTGTGGCCGCCTCCGTGCTGCTAATCGCCTCTCATGACCGCCCCTTCTCAGGCGCGATCTCAGTCGGGCCCGAGCCGCTCCTACAGGTCATGCCGGATGCTAGTCGGTAAGGGGACGACGACATTATTGAAGAGGAGGCGCAATGAACGTTAGCGACGGTTCGGCGATCCATGTACCGAATTCGACAAGCGAATACGACGATACCGTACAAATGCGTCTTTTTGTAATGCACGACACAGCGAGTCGAGACGAACGCAATTAGGGTGAGGTCAATTCAAGAGTGCTAGGCGCTGGCGAAAACCCAAAAGGAGACACCCATGCGTATCCTGTTCGGCATCGCGATCGTAGCCCTCGTTGCATTCACCGCCTGGTCAGTCGAACCGACCGTTGGCAAAACCCCTTCCACCGTTTCCCTCGACCCACTCGGCATGATGGTCAACACGACCAATCTACCGCAAGCGCATTACGATGATTACAGCACCATTTACTAACAGGTAGTGCGGTCGGATCATCGATCTGCGGGTTAGCTGGCCCGTCTCCTCTAAAGCCCTGGTCGCTTCCTCTCCCTGGCGACTAGGGCTGCGTTGCTAACGCCTGTGTTCACAGCGGCGCGGTTCATACCAACTACGATCGTGAGGCTTCAGTGCACCGATTTGTCGGGCCGAAACGGATCGTACGGATAGCCGGAGTATACGAGGCTGGCGTCGCCGCTGTAGCTTAACAGTTCCTCGACCTTCTCAACCGTTTTGCCAATCACGCTAAGAGACTCGCCGGCCTGAAGCTGGTGCTTAACCTCGATAAGCGACCGGTTGGCGGCGTCGAGTCGGCGCGCGAGGATCGCGGCGATGTAGAGGGCGACGGTTGGATCGCCAGCAAGCATAGCCTGCGCGTCGGCGACATAGAACTCAGATTGCTCCAGGGTTCTCACGTCCGCGGTATGAGGTTGATCTAAGAGGATGGCCTGCTCGCCGAATACCGAGCCTGGTGCCGATACGTTGGCGATCTTCTCTCCATCCTTGATGACCTCGACGGCGCCACTTCTGAGGAAAAACAGCCTGCCGGTTTTTGAACCAGCGGTTAGTACAACTTGGCGGGCTGGATGCTTTACTACGGGCAAGCCTGCAAGCCTCCTCTCGAAGGCTGCGGCGTCTGGAATGAGTGAAGGCATACTCGCCTCCTTCCTTTGGGACTTGAACAAATTATTTGATGCCAAAGCTGCAAAATCGAGTTGGACCGAAGTCCAACACAATGTCAAACAGTTCGCGTATGTCCGATTGTGGGCATTTAGTTCGGCGAATATCCGCTTTGTGCCAAAAGCGGACATAGGACTATTCCGTGCGGCATAGCGATTGTGAGCGATTTTCGCTGTGCCTGAGCCGTCTTGATTTTTCGTGAGATGACGCGGCCTATTGCACCTAGGTATAGGTTTCGCCTTCTCATCCCGATACCAAAGTATCTGTCCGACGAGTGTAGGGCTTTAGTTTTCGTCAGCGATGCGCCTCCGCGTTTGTAGTGCGCCATCACCGCGCAAATCGTTCTTTTTGTGATGGACGACACAGCGAGACCAGACAATTGAAATTAGTGTGAGGATAAATCGAGAGGGAAAGCTCTCTACCGAAAATCCAAGGAGACCTCACATGCGTACCCTATTAGGCATCTCTGTAGCGGCTGCTATCGCAGCGATAGTTTGGTCAAACCTTCCGACCCAGGCGAAACAGCAATATGACGCCGTTTCGATCGACCCCCTCGCCATGACAGACACCGTAACCAATCTGCTACCCGAAGTGCACTACGACCACGGTTTCGTTTTTCCGGAACAGCAATAGCAACCAGGATCCACTTTTATAGATCGCAATAGTCATCGGTCTTGTGGTTACCGATGACCCCAAGATCAAACCCCGAAGAGAGGAAAAAATGAACAAACAATGGGAATCGGAACGATCGCGCATCGAACATGCAGACGATGCCAGGATCACCTTCACCATCGCACTAAATGGCGAGCATGCTTGGGAAATGCTGCTGGAAGATAATCACCGCTACCACAGCATCAGCCATGGGTGGGCAATTGAAAATCCGCGCGACTGGGAAGAAGCCATCGCGCCCGTGTTGCGTCGGCTCTTCGTCAATGGTCGTTTGGGGCTCGCGACAAAGGTTCCCATGTATGATCCCCCCTCTGTAGCCCCGCAACACGCGCAAAAACCAATCTGAACGCCGGCCGGGAGTATTCTCACCGAGTAGCGGCGTGACCGTGCCGAGGCCCATCTCCCAAGCCCTGGTCGCTTCCGTCTCCTTGGCGACCAGGGCGCCGTTTATTACTGGCGACATTCATCGCAACGGGCTGCACCCACTACCGCACACAAGCAGAATGTGGGTCATTAGCGGACATTTGCAGTGCAAAACGGCATGTCCGCTTTACCCCCGAAGACATGTGCAGTGCACTAGGTCATGTCCGCTTTGTGCCAACAACGGACATTGCTGGCAGAGCGATGAGAATGCCGACAAGTCCCCTTGGTCAGATACTCTCGAGCAAAACGTCGAGATCCAGGGTGGAGCGGCGTCCAAGATCCGATGCATGGGTCTCCAAAAAGACTTGCGCCGACCTTCGCCCCTCATCGCGCAGTAAGGAGAAGAATTCCCATTCCGCGTTGAGCTTAGAAGAGGCGCCGAGCTCGGTCAGCATCTCGCTCGCGATACTGTGGATACGCATGCCGGCCCATAGCGCGCCCTCGCTGTGGCCCAGATCGGCGACCTGCCGAAGCAAGGCAATCATGCGCAGCTCCTTCAGCAGAACCGCGTTGAAGGACACCTCATTCAGCCGGTTGAGAATCTCCGAGGCGGAGCGCGGCGATTTTTCGCGTTCGACCGGATTGATCTGAACGAGAATGGTATCTTGCGATTTGCACTCCCTTACAAGGGGCGTGATCGTGGGATTGCCGGAATAGCCTCCATCCCAGTAGGGTTCACCGTCAATCTCTACGGCCTGGAACATGGTGGGCAGACAGGCTGAAGCGAGCAAAACGTCCGGTGTAACAGCGTCGTTCTTGAACACGTGACCGCGGCCGCTCCGAACATTGGTAGCGGTGATAAAGAGCTTCGTAGTTGCTCGCGCCAGCCGCCCGAAATCGATTGTCTCGGCCAGAATTGCACGCAATGGATTTTTGCCCATCGGGTTCAAGTCATAGGGAGATATCAGGCGAGACATGAGATCCATGGCGACATAGATAGGCGAAGAATCCAGGGTCCAGCGTCCGAGAATCACATCGAGTGGCCCGCGGCGCAAAGGACTGAAGCGGGCCGCCTCGGATACGCGCCTCCAGAAATTCTCCAGAGCGGTTCGGGCGCCCGCGGCCCCGCCCTTGGCATGACCATCGACAAGCACCGCGCCATTCATCGCTCCCGCCGACGTGCCGGAAATGCCATCGATTCGAAGCCACGGTTCCTCGAGCAGACGATCGAGTACCCCCCACGTGAACGCGCCGTGAGAACCGCCACCTTGCAGCGCGAGGTCGACGAGAATTGGTTCGCGATCGAACGTCACC
>JBARNC010000278.1:0-6676 GCA_049802775.1 Pseudolabrys sp.
CTATTGTGCAATAGCGGACATTGAGGCAATTCAACTGTGGTTACGCGCATTCTCGACCGTCTGATGTGGTGGATCGAACGCTCGCTCGCTTATGCCTTCATCGCCGCGGTCGGCCTCAACTTTATCAATGTTATTGGGCGCTACGGTCTTGGGAGCACCATCCTCAGCGCCGACGAGCTGCAAATCTACATCATGGTCTTCATGACCTTTCTGGGCGCCGCCGTTGTCGCCTGGCGCAATCACCACCTGCGTATGGACGTGGTTGTGAACGCGCTGCCGCTGCCGTTGCGCCGGCTGGTGCGAATGGCCGAACTCGCGGTGATCGTTATTCTCACCGCCTTCGTGCTGTGGAATTCGGCTTATTATGCCGAGCAAATGTTCACCATCGGGCGCGTCAGCGACATGGGGCGTGTGCCGATGTGGATTCCACATGGCGCGGTGGCGGTGGGCTTCGGTCTAATTGCGCTCATCGGCTGCCTGCGCTTCGTTCAAGCCTTGGCCGGGCGCCCGTTGGATATCGGAAAATCCGGCACGGAGACCTGAGCAATGTCGTTTGCGCTCGGTGTGTTGCCGGTCGTTCTCCTGCTGTTGGGCTTTCCGATCTTCATCGTCCTGCTGGCGTCGGTCAGTGTCGCGCTTGTGTTTTTTATGCACATGCCACTCGCGGCGTTGCATCAGAACATGTTCGGATCGATCAATGCTTTCGCGCTGCTGGCCATTCCATTCTTTGTCTATGCCGGCGAACTGATGGGACGCGGCAGCGTCGCGCAGCGTCTGGTCGATTTTGTCCAGGCCGGCGTCGGTTCGGTGCGCGGCAGTCTCGCCGTCACCACGGTGGGCACGTCGGCGATCTTCGGCGCGATTTCTGGGGTGAGCGCGGCCTGTGTCGCCACCATCGGCCGCATCATGTATCCGGCGATGCAGCGCGCGGGCTATCCGGAACACTTCGCCGCCGGGCTGGTTACCGCCGTTGGCGCGATCGATATAATCATTCCGCCCAGCATTCCGATGATCGTGTACGGCGCTGCGGCGGAGGAATCGGTGCCGCGGCTCTACGCGGCGGGCGTGGTGCCGGGCTTGATGTTGTCACTCATGCTGGCCGGCTATGTCATGTGGTTCGCCCGGCGAAACGGCATTGGTGCCGGCGAGGCATTCAAATTCGATCACTTCCTACATGCGACCGCCCGCGGCATTTGGGCCCTCGGCATGCCGTTCATTATCCTAGGCGGCATCTACGGTGGCATCTTTTCGCCGACCGAGGCGGCGGCGGTCGCTTGTGTCTATGCCGCCTTCGTTACCCGCTTTATTTTTCGCGAACTCGGCTGGCGCGATATCGTCGAGGCCGCTTCCGTCACGGTGCTATTCTCGGCGAAGATACTGATTATTATCGCATGCGCTGGAGTTTTCTCCTGGCTGCTGACCGTCAATCAGGTTCCCGCGGCGATCGTCGCCTGGTTGCAATCGCTCAATATTTCTGCCTGGACGTTTCTGCTGACCGTGAACGTCATCCTGCTGGCAGTCGGCTGTTTTCTTGATCCGTTGTCAGCGATTCTGTTGTTGACACCGCTGCTCGTGCCGTTGGTCAAGGCGTTTGGTATCGACACTGTGCATTTCGGCATCGTTGTGACCGTCAACTTGGCAATCGGCTTGTTTCATCCGCCGTTCGGGATGAACATCTTTGTCGCCCAGTCTGTGCTCGGGCTCGAATTGCGCGCCATCTATCGCGGCATCATTCCGTTTCTTGTGATCTATCTGATCGCGCTCGTATTGATCACCTACATTCCAGTGATCTCGCTCGGCGGAATGCGCTTCCTGCTTGGGGTTAACTAGAGCGACCACGCGGCACGCGTCGCCGCAGAAGCCGACCAATATTGCTAGACTCGTCAATCAGAATGACAGTGCAATTTGCGCGATGGCTATTTCGTTGCCACTAGCGAAGCCGCTTCGCCGCCGCGATCAGGGTGTCGTAGTCCTCTTGCATTTTCGGGTCGGTCGCGAGCACGCCCGGGATGACCGACGTGACGTCCTTGAGGTAGCTACTGGCTTCGGCGGGGGGCAGGGTAATTGCTTCGCCGCCGTTCTTGACCCAGATTTGCTTGATGCGCTCGACGTCGGCGACGCCGACCGTGGACAACACCGTCTCAGCCCTACGCGCCTCTTCCCTCACGATAGCGGCGAGCTCCGGCCCGATCGACTTCATGAAGTTCCGGTTGACGACGCCGCCGACCACGAGGAACGACTCGGGAAGATAAGTCGTTGTTTTGGTCACGTCATAGTACTTGAATGCCGTCAGAACGTTGAACGCTGAGATCGAACCGTCGATCGTCTTGTTCTGCATCGCTGGGAGCACCTCACCGAGCGGAATTGATACCGGCAGGGCGCCAAGCTTCTTGAACGGTTCGATGTGCAGCGGCGCTGCGCCGGGGACGCGGATCTTTTGTCCCTTGAAGTCCGCCACCGTGCGAATCGCCTTGTGCGACACCACCATCAACGGGCCGTTGAGTGCCACCACCAGCGGTTCCACGCCCTTCGTCTCGCCGAAACTCGCAAGCCGCGCGCGCACGGCGGGATCGGCAAGCACTTTTTGACCATGCTCGACGCTGTCGAACAGGCCTGCGGCGTCGAATACTTGGAAGCGCGGCTCCAGCCCGATCAGGAATCCGACGGCAGGAATAGTAAACTCGATAGTGCCAAGGGTAACACCATCAACTGTCGCCGGGATTTGCCCAAGTTGGCTCGCCGGATAGATTTCCACTTTGATGCGGTCACCCGAGCGCTGTTCAACGCCGGCCTTGAACGTCTTCATCCACTCATGGATAGCGTCATTGACCGTCGGTGACGACAACTTCATTGTGAACTGCTGTGCGCTCGCCGCGCCGGCGAAAAGCACCACAGCCGCGATGGCAGCCATTCGATAGACCCAGCTTTTCATCTTACGACTCCGGGTTTGCGGTTGCATGAGTCGACATTCCCCGGACAAGAGTTTCGGAGAGGACAAGACAAATGAGACCAGGGTCCATCGGCGCACTCGCTTTCGTGGAGCGCTGCTGTGCGCATCGCCTTGATGTAAATCAAGGTGCAACTGAAAAATTTTGATCATTGTTTTGTACGAAAGAACACTAGGCGTCTGTGGCATTCGAAGCTATGGCGCAATCGTGACTTCGTTGCATCGCGCAATCACATAATCACCGCCCCGGCGAACGATGTCCTGGAGCGCCAAGTGCACATAACGGAATGATGTGTAATTTTGGAGAGGAGACACTGATGAAGAAATTATGGGGATTGCTCGCGGCTTCCATATTCTGCAGCACTTTGGGACTCGGTGCTGCTGGTGCGGATGAGCCGAACAAGATCAAGGTCGGCGTGCTGCTCCCGCTCACGGGCGCGTTCGCGGCGGTAGCTGAAACGCAAAAGCAGGGTGCTTTGTTGGCAATCGACGTTGTCAACAAAAAAGGGGGACTCAACATGCCCTGGGGAAAAGTGACTGTTGAAGGTGTCGTCGACGATGACGAAGCCAAGCTCGATGTCGGCGTCCGCCGCTATCGTTACATGGTTTCGGACGGGATCCGGGGCGTTGGCGGCCAGACCTGGGCGCCGCTTGCTTACGCCATCAATGCCATCGTCTCGAAGGAGCCGATGCTCTACTTCCCGGTCTGCGTCATGGCGAAGGAAGGTTTCCAGAAGGGCAAGCTTGCCGATTCGACTTTCGCCACCGCGTACAGCCCGTGGACGGTCGGCTATATGGCCGGCAGTTCGGTGGTCAAGACGCTGGGCAAGAAGCGTGCCTTCTTCTTGGCACGCTCAGACAGCTTTGGCTGGGACATCCGGGACGGGGTCTATGAGGCGGCCAAGCAATACGGCGCGGAGATCGTCGGCTATGACGAGGTGTCGCTGGGAACTAGCGACTTCACGACCATCTTGCAAAAGGTCCGTGCCGCGAAGCCGGATGCGTTCATTTTCGCGCAATTCGGCGCCGACGCCGTGGCGCTGCTCAAGCAGGTCAGTCAAATGGGCCTGGGCAAGGAGATGACCATCTTCAATGCCTTCATCACCAACGTGGTGGCCAAAGGTGTGCCGGCGGAAGCACTGCAGGGCGTCTACGCAATGCATTACTTCTACTACGACCTGAGTAATTTCGAAGATAGGGAAACGGCTAAGAGCGCGCAGGAGTTTACCGAACTGTTTAGTTCAAAATACGGGACGCCTCCTGATGCCTATGCCGCAATCGCGTACATCGCCTACATGGAGATGTTCCGAGGCTTCGAAACGGCAAAGTCCCTCGACGCGAAAAAAGTATCGGAGGTACTGATGAGCGGCACCGCAGAATTTAACACCGTCAAGGGTCCCGCCAAATGGCGCCAGGACCATGCGGCCGTTTACAAGCACGCCGCTTTCCTGGTCAAGGGAAAGGGTGCCGACGAGCGTAAAAATGAATGGGATGTTTTCACTGTCATGGGCTCCCAGGGCGGCGACGCAGTGATGCCGACCCTGAAGTCTCTCGGCTACTAAAATGAATATCGCCCGGGCGGGCGGCTTGTTCGCCCGGGTACGTGAGAGAATATTACCACCATGGCCGGGCGCGCCGAAATTATTCGAGCGGAATCGGTAACGAAACGATTCGGCGCGCTGGTTGCGGTCGACAAGGTTGATTATCTTCTGCAGGAAAATGAAGTCGCCGGCATTATCGGGTCGAATGGCGCCGGCAAGACCACTTTCTTCAATCTGCTGACGGGATATTTCCCGCCCGACGAAGGGATCATACGCTTTCGCGGCGAAGACGCCACCCATATGACGCCCCAGGAACGGGTCGCCAAGGGGATGATGCGCACCTTTCAACTGACTTCTACGTTCGACAATCTCAGTTTGGTTGACAACCTGGTGCTGGCGTTTTTCCGGGCGCACAATAAAGCGACGCTGCTCCGGCTGCTGCTCAACACCTGCAAGGCCCATCGCGGCCAGGAAAAAATTGTGCACGTGCTGGAAACCTTCAACCTGCAGGATTTGCGCGATAAGCAGGTCAAGCATCTCAGCTTGGGCGAAAAGCGGCGCCTGGAGATTGCGATGGCAATCCTGTCCGAGCCCAAGGTGCTGTTGCTGGATGAGCCGCTCGCCGGGCTCGCCGAATCCGAGATTCAGGGCGTCCTGGACGTATTGCGCAGGCATGTCGGCAGCCAGACGATCCTAATCGTGGAACACAAAATCTCGCATGTGCAGGACTTTCTCGAACGCCTCACGGTTATGCACGAAGGCCGGGTGATCGCTGATGGCGGCTGTGAGGAATGTCTGCGCCATCCGGAAGTGCGCAGAAGCTATTGGCAGATCGACGTTCCGGCCAATACGGACGGAGCTTCGGTATCATGAGCGCTGACGGCGATATCCTAACGGTGAGTGCGTTGAACGTCGCCTACGGCGAATCGAAGGCCTTGTTTGATCTCAATTTGCGCGTGCGACCGGGCGAGATCGTCGCGTGCGTGGGCCGTAACGGTGCCGGCAAGACCACATTGCTCAAAAGCATCGCCGGGTTCCTCAAGCCTACCTCAGGCACGATCATGTCGAACACGACAAGTCTGGTCGGCCTCGCGGCTTTCGTCATCGCCGAAATGGGAATCAAATACGTGCCGCAGGACAAAAAGGTCTTTTCCGATTTGACGGTGAGGGAAAATCTCGAGCTCGGTAGCTACGCCAGCAAAGATTACGACTGGACCCCGGTGACCAACTACTTTCCCAAGCTCAAGACACTCATGGACCGCAAGGCCGGCCATCTGAGCGGCGGCGAGCGTCAGATGCTGATGATTGGCCGGGCAATTCTGGGCAGCCCTAAGCTACTGCTGGTCGACGAGCCCACTGAGGGACTGGCCCCCAGCATCGTGACGCAACTTAGGGACGTGTTTCGCGAATTGAACAAAAAGACGGCGCTGGTGATTGTGGAGCAGAATCTGCCCCTCGTTTGTGCCATCGCCAACCGCGTGTATGCCTTGAACGACGGGCGGGTCATGGCTGAGTTAACCGATCGCGAGTCGATTACACCCGAGGTCTGTGAAAAGTATCTGTAGGTGCCCATGGGCGGCCGGCGCAGACCGGTCGCCGGCATGAACTTAGGCTAAGGCAAGTGTCGCAATGAACATTTTGCGTTGGTGGTCAGGCTTGCTGCTGGCGTTCGCGCTGGTCGCTTTGGTGCGGGTCTTTTTACCGCTACCGTTCGCCAACGAGATCATGATTTTCTCAATCTACACCATTGGCTGCAATTTTCTGCTGGGCCGCGTCGGCTTTATTTCCTTCGGCCAGCCGGCCTATCTCGCGGTCGGCGCCTATGCCGCCGCGTTTTATTTCTATTATTTTGGCACTAATCCTTATGTTGGCATTCTGATCGGTATCGCGGCTGGAATCGTGGTGTCGCTCACGGTCGGCCCGATGTTTGTGCGATTGCGCAGTGACTACTTCGCCCTGGTGAATCTCGCGCTGGCAGTGATCATTTTTTATCTCATGCAAAAGGTGCTGGCCAACATCACCCACGGCGACAATGGGCTGTGGTTTCTCACTAATTTGTCGCCCACGCCGGTGCTCGACCTGACGCGGCCGGACCAGTTCTTCATCTTCGCGTTCCTGGTCGGCTTCATCGTGTGGGCTTTCTACAAATATCTCGATGACTCAATCTACGGCGCTTGCTGCCTAGGCG
>JBARNC010000279.1:0-5014 GCA_049802775.1 Pseudolabrys sp.
CCACGGCTATGTCGGCGGCTCATCGGCCGAGCGTTTCCCGATCGAGTCCTCGGTCACGGCGACTGCGCGCGCGTTCAAGGCCATCAAGCTGGCGAAGGCACGCTAAGTGGCGGACGCGACCGTCGCCGTTTCTGCCTAGTGATACGCCGACCAGAATTTGCGCTGGATCAAAGTTCACGCAATCGGATAGTCGCAATATCAAATACTAGATGCGGAGGCTGAACCCGTGATCGCAAGAACCCTTATGGCAGCCCTAACCGTAGCGTTTCTTGGATGTGTTTCATCGCGCGCGCAAGAGGCTCTCGTCACCTACAAAAGCTTGAGCCCGGAGATTGCGCTCGATCTCGCCAACGCCGCGCTCGCCGATTGTCGGCAACGCGGATTTCAGGTAGCGGTAGCGGTCGTGGATCGTTTCGGCGTAACGCAGGTAGTGTTGCGTGACCGCTTTGCAGGTCCGCACACACCTGCGACAGCGGCTGGGAAGGCTTGGACCGCAATCAGCTTTCGCACCAACACTACCGACCTTGTGCCCGTATCTCAGCCAGGAATGCCGCAGGCGGGGGCTCGCAACATACCGGGTGCCGTCATTCTCGGTGGCGGCATTATGGTCCAGACCGGCGGCTCGTTAGTAGGCGCGATCGGAGTGTCGGGCGGGCCGGGTGGTGACGCTGACGATGCTTGTGCAAACGCCGGAATTTCCGCGATCCAAAATAAAATCGACTTTTGAAGAATGGCGTTCGGAATGTCGATGAAGCATTCGATCGTGTTCCTCGACCGTGGCACGCTTGGCGCTGAATTACGAGCACCGGGATTTCCTCATTCCTACCAAGAATACGCCGCCACGCCGGCCCAGTTGGTCGTCGAACGGCTCAGAGACGCGACGATCGCTATCATCAATAAAGTGCGCATGCCGGCCGAGACGCTCGCGCGGCTGCCGAAGCTAAGACTGATCGCTGTCGCCGCGACTGGAACCGATATCGTCGACAAGGACTATTGCCGAGTTAAAGGCATCACCGTCGTCAACATTCGCGACTACGCCTTCAACACGGTGCCTGAACATGTGTTCGCATTGATTTTCGCTTTGCGCCGCAACCTGATTGCCTATCGAGAGGATGTGCGGAACGGAGCGTGGCAACGTGCTGAACAGTTTTGTTTCTTCACCCATCCCATTCGCGACGTCGCGGGTTCGACTCTCGGCATTGTCGGATTTGGTGCTCTCGGCAAGGCAGTGGCGCGCCGCGCAGAGGGCTTGGGAATGCGAGTGCTTGCGACCGACTTCGTGCTCGCGCCCGGCCTCGTCGACCTCCCGACAGTTCTCAGGAGTAGTGACGTTGTCACACTACATGCACCGCTCACGGACGATACGCGAAATCTGATTGGCGCCGAGCAGCTGGCGATGATGCGGCACGACGCAATTCTCATTAATACGGCGCGGGGCGGTCTCGTCGATGAAGGTGCGCTGGCGCAGGCGCTTCAAGACGGCATCATCGGCGGCGCCGGATTCGACGTTCTCACCAATGAGCCGCCCACGGCTGGCAACGTGCTCTTGGATCTGAATTTGCCGAACTTCATTGTCACTCCGCATATCGCGTGGGCCAGCCAGGAAGCTATGCAGATTCTGGCGGATCAGCTGATCGACAATGTTGAAGCTTTCGTGGCCGGCGAGCCACGCAACGTTGTGTAAGCTCGAGCGTAGGAGTAGTCGTCTGACGGAATCTATTGTTTTGTGGCGAGACAACGAGAGTTTTCCTCGCAGCATCGCTCCTTTACGGAAAGACTATGTTCCGCTGTCTTGGAATGGCGATTAGCGCTTAGTTTGGTTGCAGATCGGAAAGGCTGTAGCGCCTTGCGCAAAGTGCTTGTGACGGCGGCCCAAATGCCGCCGGGTGAGTTATAATGACATGCCACCATTTTCCATGAAGACTGATTGTTAGCTATGCGTGGGTCGACGCCGCGTGCCAATCCGCTGACTGAAGGGGAAATCGGTGCCGTACTTGGGCGCATAGGCCTGCTCGCGTCTGGCGACAGGCTTAGATGTGTGCCGCTCGATGGCGGGATTTCTTCCGACATCTGGCGAATCGAGATCGGCGCGCGAAAATATTGCCTGAAGCGCGCCCTGGCGCAGCTCAAGGTGTCGCAGATTTGGGAAGCGCCGATAGAGCGCAACGACGCCGAATGGAAGTGGCTCGCCGAAGCGGAGGCGATTTGGCCGGGCTCGGTCCCGCGTCTCGTGGCCCAGGATCGAGACGCCGGCCTCTTCGTCATGGAATACCTCGATCCCGATCGCTATCCGAACTGGAAGAACCAACTGCGCGACGGTATCCTGCGCGAGGAAACGGCAGTCGCGGTCGCCGAGCGGCTGGTCGCGATCCACGCCGCGACGGCCGGCCGGCCCTGGGTCGCTGCCGCGTTCGATACCGGCGTCTGTTTCTACGCTATCCGGCTCGAGCCCTATCTGGTCGCCACCGGGCGCGTTCATACTGATCTAGCGCCGCGGCTCGAGGCGCTTGCGAGCGCCACGCTCGCGACTAAACGCGCGTTGGTGCATGGCGATGTCAGCCCGAAAAACATCCTAGTTGGGCCGGACGGCCCGGTGTTCATCGATTCGGAGTGCGCCTGGTACGGCGAACCGGCCTTCGACCTAGCTTTCTGCCTCAATCACCTACTGCTGAAATGCTTATGGCGGCCAGAGAGCGGGCGCGGCTTTCTCCGGCTGTACGATCGCTTGACCGAGACATATCTCGCGGGCGTGACCTGGCAGCCGCGCGCGGAGGCGGAGGCCCTGGCTGCGGCTCTTCTGCCGGCGCTGCTGCTGGGCCGGATCGACGGCAAGTCGCCGATCGAATATGTCACGGAAGAGCGCGAGAAGAACCAGGTCCGGGATTTTGCGCGCCGATATATTGCAACCCGAGTGGATCGCCTCTACGTCATTCGAGATGCATGGGCTCAACAGGTCCATGCATGAGCACGACCGAAATCATTTCCGTTCGCGGCCGCCGTGTCTGGGATTCACGCGGCCGACCAACCGTCGAGGCCGAAGTGACACTCGCCGGCGGCGCCCTCGGGCGGGCGATTGCGCCGGCCGGCGTCTCGATCGGCAGCGGCGAGGCAGTAGATCTGCGCGACGGCGGCAGCCGGTTCGGTGGCGCCGACGTGATGATGGCGGTCGGTAATGTTAATGGTGAGATCGCGCGAGCCCTTCGCGGACGCGACGCGCGCGACCAGAACAGCATCGACGACGTGCTGATTGCGCTCGACGGTACACCCAACAAGGCCCGTCTCGGAGCCAACGCCCTGGTCGGGACATCCATGGCAGTGCTCCATGCCGCGGCTGCGGCCGCCGGCGTGCCACTCTATGCCTATCTCCTCGGCGACCGGCCCGCCATCATGCCGATCCCGGAGATTCAAATCTTCGGCGGTGGCGCCCATGCGAGGCGACGCGTCGACATCCAGGATTTCATGGTCGTGGCGCCGAAGGCGCGTTCCTTCGCCGAGGCGCTTGAATGGACCGCCGAGATCTACCGCGCGGCCGGCGGGATGATGAGCGAAACCGGCCGCCATCAAGGCGTTACCGACGAGGGCGGCTTCTGGCCCGCCTTCGATTCGAACGAAGCAGCGCTTGACGCCCTGGTGGGCGCGATAGAGCGCGCGGGCTTTACGCCTGGCGATGAGGTGTCGATCTCGCTCGATATCGCGTCCTCCGAATTCTATCGTGACGGCGCCTACCGCCTCGCACTTGAGGGACGTGTGCTCGACGCCGACGCTATGTCAGCTATGCTGATTGATTGGCTCGACCGCTATCCGATCGTCTCGATCGAGGATCCTCTGGCCGAGCACGACGCAGCGGGCTTCACACGTTTCACGAAGGCGGTCGGTCACCGGGTTCAAATCGTGGGCGACGATTTCCTAGTGACCGATGCGGCTCGTCTGCGCCGCGCAGCAGCGATGCCGGCGTGTAACGCGATTCTCGTGAAGCCGAACCAAGTCGGGACCGTGAGCGAGGCCATGGCTGCGGTAGAAGCCGCGCGCGCTGCCCATTGGGGCGCGATCGTCTCCGCGCGCTCGGGCGAGACCGAGGACGTTACGATCGTCCACCTTGCTGTCGGCTGGGGCGTACTTCAGCTAAAGGTTGGCTCGTTTTCGCGTTCCGAGCGCATGGCGAAATGGAATGAGGCGCTCCGGATCGAAGAGGCATTAGATGGCCGGGCACGCTTCGCCGGTGCCGAGCCATGGCGCGGCTGGGTAGCCACGTGAGCCTCGTTAGCGCCTGTGGCGGCCGCAAATTCACCTCTGCTTCGATAATCAAGGAGCTTTGCAATGACTGATCAGAAGGGCAACGCTATGGAAGGCGGCTGCACTTGTGGCGCGGTACGCTACCGCCTCAAGGCCCGACCGTTATTTGTGCATTGTTGCCATTGTACGTGGTGCCAACGCGAGACCGGATCGGCTTTCGCCGTCAATGCCTTCATCGAGGCGTCGCAAGTCGAACTCCTGAAAGGCAAACCGACTCAAACGACGGTCCCCAGTGCCAGCGGCAAGGGTCAGGTTTTCTGGCGCTGTGCCGACTGTGGCGTGACCGTGTGGAGCAATTACCCTCAGGCCGGCCCGAGCATTCATTTCATACGGGTGGGAACGCTCGACGATCCCTCACGCGCTCCGCCTGACATTCACATCTATACGTCCACCAAGCAGCCTTGGGTGGTCCTGCCGGACGGTGTTCCTGCAGTCGCAGAATTCTACCGGCCAGCCGATTATTGGCCGGCCGAGAGCATAGCGCGATTCAAAGCAGCGAGAGCAGCCGCAGGATAAGCTAAGGCCGCCCTCGCCGTGGCTCAATGCCAATCGATTGCAACAAGCGATTTATCGAAGCTCACTGCAAAGGTCGGTAGCGTGTCTCTAACCATTTTCTATACCGCTACTCTTCATCGATTTTATTTTTCCATAGGGCTTCAATTTGCCAGGCGGGCGGCGATGATCGCATTGGCCGCGTTCCTTGTGCGAGACCGCGTCGTGC
>JBARNC010000280.1:0-3367 GCA_049802775.1 Pseudolabrys sp.
AACGATTCGGGCTCCAGCGTCCTGAGGTTTTTCACAACGGTAACCAGTACATTTTCGACGCCTTCGTCATGCAACGCCCGCGCCAGGTGGTGATGATCGATGACGTAGTGGCGGTCCTCCGGCCCGAGCACGACCGGGATCATATGCTTGCCGAGAAACTCGGCTTCCTTCTTTTTGCTCTCGTCACGCCAGCGCTTGCGCTTCTCCTTGACCTCGCGAATGCCGACGGTCATCTGGGTCGGGCGCAGGGCTGCGATCGCAACGGGCTTGAGAATGGGTTCGCGAACCGACATGCGGGCTCCTGAGGGTGGCAAGCCTTTTGGGCGGCCGGGACTGCTTGAGGGGGCTATTACGCGCCATTGTGCATCCAAATCGAGTTGGACGGAAGTCCAATGCCGAACAGTTCAGTGTCCGCTCAAGATCCAGAATGACCGCTACACGACTGACGTGGGGCACCACCTCCTTGAGTACCTCCAACATGGCCGAATTTGAAGGATGGCCCGAGGGACACATCAATGTGGTTTTCTGCAAAATACTATCAAGTCGGGAAAACTGAATCGCTAACATGGAGCCGAGGCCCAATGTCCGGACATTGCACCGCTTATTCGATCACCTCGCCGGCCTGGGCAAGGATCGTCGATGGCCTAGCCAGGCCAAGTGCTTTTGCGGCCTTTAGGATGATTGGCGGATTGGCCGGTTTAGTCCTGTGATGGGATCACTCCGTGCGTTTGCAATTTCTCTTCCTGCAACTGAGCGGGCGCGCTCAGATATTGCACGCGCGCCCCTTCGATCTTGCCATTGAATTTGAACGGGGCCTGATCGTAGTACTCAATTCCGACCGGCGAGCCGAGGTCGATACCGAAGTCGAGGCAATCGTTCGCCGTAAAGATCAGAGGAGCACTCACCGGTACTACGTCCGACGCAACTTCCTTGCCATTGACTTTCAG
The DNA here is from genome assembly GCA_049802775.1 of Pseudolabrys sp. Lineage (GTDB taxonomy): Bacteria > Pseudomonadota > Alphaproteobacteria > Rhizobiales > Xanthobacteraceae > Pseudolabrys. The sequence goes on from JBARNC010000280.1 coordinate 948, forward strand.
GACCACCTTGAGAGGGCCGGCCGGCCTGCGCTCCACATAGGTAGTCACGACTTCGATCTTCACCTTGCCGGTGGGCAGTTTGTCCTTGGCTTTGATATGGGTTCGCATAATCTCGAACAGATTGTATTCGTACGACAGCACGCCGTCTTTGACGTACAAGGTGAGGCCACCGGAAAAACCGCCCAGCGCGTAGAGCACGCCGTTGGCATTGGGGGGCACGTCGGCGTCAACGCTTACAATGTTTTCTTTGTTGCCGAGCGCGGGCGCGGCGACTTCAGGCATCCTCGTGATTGCGCCCGGGAAGGTCCACGATGTGTATGGCGGTACCAGACGCAGTTCAGGATGGAGTATGGGAATCCATAGGCCGCCGCCGATTGGCAAGCCTTTGTTCTTGGTGAGCTCAATCAGAAACAGGTCCTTCATGTCAGCAAGCTTCGCGGGCATCTTCTCGGCGAGGTCGTTAGCCTGCGACCAGTCTTTGTTGAGATCGTAGAGTTCCCACCTGTCCTTGTCGGGCGTCCATTCCTTGATGCCCTTGGGTAGGCCAGTAGCCCACGGCACGCGCGGGCCAAACGCAGATGCCATCCACCCGTCGCGATAAATGCCCCGGCTTCCCATGACTTCAAAATATTGAGTCTGTTTCACCTCCTTGGCCTTCGGATCGTTGAACGTGCTCGCAAAACTGGCGCCGTCAAACTGATCTTGCGGAACGCCGTTGACTACGCGCGGAGGTGTAATGCCTACGATGTCATAGATGGTCGGCACCACGTCATTCACGTGCAGGAATTGGGCGCGGGGCATGGCGTCGTGCTTGATCTTTGCAGGCCAGCGGACAGCCAGCGGATTGCGCGTGCCACCAAAATGCGAGGCGACAAGCTTGGTCGCCTGATAAGGCGTACTGCCCGCCCACGCCCAGCCGGCATGATACATCGGGTCGGTTTTAGGCGAGCCGAGCACGTCGAGACCGCCAAGCGTGTTGAGTGCCGCGATCTGCTGTTTGGCCGTGCTGGGAATACCATTCTGCGCCAAAAGCTCGCTGATCGTGCCCTCTTGCCCTTCAGCCGAGGCGCCGTTGTCACCCCAGATATAAAGAATCAGCGTGTTCTCGCCGTAGCCAAGCCGATCAATTTCATCAACGATGCGGCCGATCTGTACGTCTACGTGCTCGGTAAATCCGGCGAACACCTCCATGAGGCGGCGCTGGAAGGGCTTCTCGTCGTCAGGGATCGAATCCCATGAAGCCAGGGTGGCTGGTCTTGCGGTCAGTTGTGCATCCGACGGTATCCAGCCCATTTGTTTGGCGCGCTGGAAAACGCGCTCGCGGTATTTGTCCCAGCCATCGTCGTACTTGCCCTTATATTTATCGGCCCATTCCTTCGGTACGTGAAATGGGCCATGAGAGGCCCCGCTCGCCCAATACATGAAAAATGGTTTGTCCGGACTAAACGCTTTCTGCTGACGCAACCAGTGGATCGCGTCGTCGGCAAGGTCTTCGCTCAGATGATAGTAATTGTGGCCGCCTGAGGTGCGGGGATGTTCGACGTACGCCGTATTGCGGACGAGTTGCGGTTCGTACTGCGATGCTTCGCCGCCAAGAAAGCCGTAAAAGTATTGGAAGCCATACCCGGCGGGCCAGTAAGGGAACGGACCAGCGGCGGTCGTTTGATCTGGAGGTGTATTGTGCCACTTCCCCCAGGCCGCGGTGCTGTACCCATAGTCCTTAAGCACCTCGGCGACCGTGGCGCTGCTCTTAGGGATGATGCCCGTGTAGCCATCCCAATCATTCGCCAATTCCCCGATCTGACCGTTGCCGACACGGTGGTGATTGCGACCCGTGAGCAAGGCCGCGCGTGTGGGCGAACACATCGCAGTCGTGTGAAATCGGTTATAAGAAATCCCTTCCCCCGCTATCTTGCTCAGCGTCGGGGTATGGATTTCGCCGCCATATGTGTCCGTTTGGGCAGGCCCGACATCGTCAATAAGCACGATGAGAATGTTAGGCGCATCCTTCCGTAGATGGCTCACAGGCGGGAGCGGATTGTAAATTGACTCCTGCATTGTGCGCTCGGCTGTGCTGCCGGAAGGTTTCGGTGGAAAGGGCAAAATCTCCTGTGCTGCGGTCGGAATCGCATAGCCGGCGCTTAGCGCCATGGTCAGTAAGCCGACAAACAGTTTTAAGCTCATCGGACACTCCTCCGAACGTGAGTAGTGACTTTCAAGTTTTGCGATTTGGTCTTCATGACCGGGCTGCTCCCACGTCGTGGCAACGTGCAAAGAGGTCGCGCCCCTGGGTATGTTCAGCCACTATTGCGATGCTCGCAAGAGGGTGCCTGGGACTTCACATTGTGTCACCACACGGGGCCTCGTACCGCTTTACCGCCGAAGGTGCACTCGGTAGTAGCGCTAGGGCGCTTGTCCGC
>JBARNC010000281.1:0-21320 GCA_049802775.1 Pseudolabrys sp.
ACGCAAAGCCAGGAAAAAAAGGACATGCTGCGGCTGTACGGCGCCGAGCTGATGGAAGTTCCCGCTGCCCCGTATTCCAATCCGAACAACTACCAGCACGTCGGGCGGCGCCTGGCCGAACAACTAAAAAAAACCGAGAAGAACGGCGTCATCTTTGCCGACCAGTGGAACAATCTCGACAACCGCAAGGCTCACTACGTCTCGACCGGTCCGGAAATCTGGGAGGAGTGCAACGGACACATCGACGGCTTCATTTGCGCTATCGGTACCGGCGGGACGATCGCAGGCGCCTCAAACTTCCTGCGAGAAAAAAATAAGAGCATCACAATCGGTATCGCCGATCCGCGGGGCGCGGCGATGTTTCATTTGTTCAAGGATGGCCAGGCGAAAGCGACCGAAGGCGGCTCTATAACCGAAGGCATTGGGCTCGGCCGCGTGACGCCGATCATCGACGGCATAAAAGTCGACAAGGCCTACCTCATTCCCGACGAAGAGGCGCTGCCTGTCATCTTCGATCTGCTCGAACACGAGGGCCTCTGCCTCGGCGGCTCCTCCGGCATCAACATCGCCGGCGCGATCCGATTGGCAAAGGACTTAGGTCCCGGCAAGACAGTCGTTACGATCCTCGCCGACTACGGCACGCGCTACCAATCGAAACTGTTCAATCCGGAGTTTCTGCGCTCTAAGAGGTTGCCGGTGCCGAAATGGCTTGAACGCAAATCAGACATCAAACCGCCGTTCGAAAAGAACTGACAATGCCGACAGAGTGTCTGTTCCGCGACGATTCGTATCTCAAGAGCTGCGCAGCGCGTGTCGTTTCCTTGACCGAACAAGGTGGCGTCGTGCTCGACCGCACAATCTTCTATGCGACCTCGGGCGGACAGCCGGGCGACACCGGCGCGTTGACGATAGAGAATGGTTTGCACATTCCGATCGAGACGGCCATTTATACTGATGCCGCCAAGAGCGAAATTGCCCATGTTCCGGCAGCCGGCGGCCCGACGCTTAAAGTCGGTGATGCAGTCACCGCCGTGATCGACTGGAATAGACGCTACGCGCGCATGCGCATGCACACGGCGCTGCATCTCCTCTCGGCGGTGCTGCCCTACGCTGTGACTGGCGGCTCGGTCGGCGACATTGAAAGCCGCCTCGACTTCGACATTCCGGAAGCCGGGCTTGACAAGGACGCCATCACCGCAAAAGTTGCTGAAATGATTGCTGCTAATGCTTCGGTGAGCAGCCGGTGGATCACCGACGCCGAGCTCGATGCCAACCCGGGCCTGGTCAAGACCATGTCGGTGAAGCCACCAATGGGCACGGGCCGCGTGCGGTTGATTGAAATCGTCGGCCTCGATTTGCAACCCTGCGGCGGCACCCATGTGCGCGCCACGGGCGAAATCGGTGCCGTTCGCGTCACGCAGATCGAAAAGAAGGGCAAACAAAACCGCCGCGTGCGGCTCGCCCTCGCCTAGTTGCTCTCAAGGAACGATTCGGCAATGGTGCGCATTGAGATCAACCCATCCATGAACGCAGCAAACCCTGCAAGCCGCTGGCTCAAGTCAACCGAATGGCTCGCCAGCCAACTCGGCGAAAAAGACGTCGCCATCGTCGACGGCTCTTACTATCTTCCGACGCAGAAGCGCGACGCCAAGGCGGAGTATCGCGCCGCGCATATTCCAGGCGCCGTGTTCTTCGACATCAACGCGGTCGCCGACCATTCCACCGACTTGCCGCATATGCTGCCCGGACCCGACCAATTCGGTGAAGCCGCCGGCGCTCTCGGCATTACAGAGAACGACACTATCGTTGTCTATGACGGTAGTGGGCTTTATTCGGCGCCGCGGGTCTGGTGGACGTTCCGACTCTTTGGCGCACGCAATGTGTTCATTCTCGATGGCGGCTTGCCGGCCTGGAAAGAAGAAAAACGGCCGACAGAAGCTGGCGAAGTCAATCCGCTGAAGCGCACATTCACCGCCAGCATGGACACAGGCGCTGTGGCTATGCTCACCGACGTGCAGGTGGCGCTCAACGACGAGAGTGCCCAAGTTGTCGACGCCCGCTCGAGCGGCCGCTTTACCGGGCACGAAAGCGAGCCACGCGCCGGGCTTCGCTCCGGCCATATGCCGGGCGCATTCAATGTGCCTTTCACCGAGATTGTCGAGAACGGCCGCCTCGTCTCGCCGGAGCGCATCGCGCAAGCTTTCAAGGAAGGCGGCGTCGATCCCGACAAGCCCGTGATCACGAGCTGCGGATCGGGTGTTACGGCTGCGATCCTGACTCTGGGCCTTGATGCACTCGGAAAAAAGCCCGGACGTATCTACGACGGCTCGTGGGCGGAATGGGGCTCACGCCCGGACCTGCCAGTAGAAAAAGACTGAGCGCGCGATAACGGTCAGCGCAAAATCTGACTTAGAAAAAGCCTTGTACGCTCATGCTTCGGATGAGCGAAAAACTCCTCCGGCGCATTTGCCTCGACAATCTGACCCTCGTCCATGAACACAATGCGGTTCGCCACCTGACGGGCAAAGCCCATTTCGTGAGTTACGACCAGCATGGTCATGCCGTCATGGGCGAGTGCCACCATCGTATCGAGCACTTCTTTGACCATCTCGGGATCCAGCGCTGAGGTCGGCTCGTCGAACAACATGATCTTCGGGTTCATGCACAAAGCACGCGCGATGGCGACGCGCTGCTGCTGACCACCGGACAATTGGCCCGGGTATTTGTTGGCCTGCTCGGGGATCTTCACGTGCTCAAGGTAGTGGAGCGCTACCTCTTCAGCCTGTTTCTTCGGCATCTTGCGCACCCAGATCAGCGCTAGCGTACAGTTATCCAGCACAGTGAGATGCGGAAACAAATTGAAGTGCTGGAAAACCATACCAACCTCGCGCCGCACCTCATCGATTTTCTTCAAGTCCGCGGTCAGCTCAACGCCATCGACGAGAATGCGACCGGCCTGATGCTCTTCCAGGCGATTGATGCAGCGGATCATGGTCGATTTGCCCGATCCTGATGGTCCGCAAATAACGATGCGCTCCCCACCCATAACTTTCAGATTGATGTCGCGCAAAACGTGAAAATCGCCGTACCATTTGTTCAGGTCGACGAGCTCTATGGCAATTGCCGTGTTGAGCTTCGCCGGCTTGAGCAGTGATCCGTGGTTTCCTACGGAGCTCATGGTTATCTTAACGTCGGTCGCCTTTCGCGAGGCGAGCCTCCATCGCGCGCGCATAGCGCGACATGCCGTAACAGAAGGCAAGATAGAAGATCGCCGCAACGGCATAGCCGGTCGTGCTGGTTACCTGAGTTGCCCATTTGGGGTCGATGCGTGCCACTTCGATCGTGCGCAGAAGATCGAATATGCCGACGATGAAGACGAGCGTGGTGTCCTTGAACAGGCCGATATAAGTGTTCACGATGTTCGGGATCGTCACTTTCAGCGCTTGCGGCAGTACGACCAGCCGTATCATTTGCCAATAGCGCAGACCCACCGCCATGGCGCCTTCATATTGTCCCTTTGGTATTACTTGCAGTCCCGCCCGGACGACTTCCGCCATATAGGCGGATGCAAAGAGCGCAATGCCGACTAGCGCGCGCACAAGTTTGTCGGGCGATAGTTGCTCCGGCATGAATAGCGGCAACATCACACCGGCCATGAACAGCACGGTCACCAGCGGCACACCACGCACGAACTCGATGAAGATCACTGACAGGGATCGCACCACTGGCATGTGCGAACGCCTGCCAAGCGCCAGAAGTATTCCGAGCGGCAGTGACACTACGATGCCAACCGAGGCGACCACGATGGTCACCAGCACACCGCCCCACAGGACTGTGTCCACGGGCTGCAGGCCGATCGCTGTCCAGCCAGCCAGCAGGATGAACGACGCGACGGGCAATACCACAAAGAAATAGACGGCGGCGAGATCGCGCCGAGGAGCGCTGAGCCACAACAGCCAAACAATGCCTATCGCCAGCATCGCAAAAAAAACATCAACGCGCCAACGCTCGGAAATTGGGTAGGACCCGTAGATGAAATAAGGCAGCCGTTCCCAAACGAATGGCCAGCAGGCGCCGATTTCGCGATGCTGTACGGATTCAAGGCACGCCTCACGGTCACTACCGCTCCACACCGCATCGATCAGTAGGAATTTGACCAGCTCTGGAATAGCCCAGGCAAACAGCAACGCGATCAATATCGTGAGCGCGATGTTGAACGGAGTCGACAAAAGATTCTCGCGCAGCCACCCGAGTATACCAGTCATCGTAGCCGGCGGCGGCCGCGGCGCAATGTGGGCCTGGCGCACGAATGCCAATTCGGTAACCGCAAGATCGCCTTCAGCCATGGTCATGTGGGCGCCCTCACCGCTCCGCCAGGGCCATGCGACTATTGTAAATGTTCATCAGCAGCGAGGTGCCGAGACTGATAGCCAGATACACGAGCATCGTGATAGCGACGACCTCCACCGCCTGGCCGGTCTGGTTTAATACGGTGCCGGTAAACACTTGCACCAGATCGGGATAGCCAATCGCCACCGCTAGCGAGGAGTTTTTGGTCAGATTGAGATATTGACTGGTCAGCGGCGGGATAATCACCCGCATCGCCTGGGGTACCACGACCAACCGGAGCGTCGGTCCCGGCCGAAGCCCGAGCGAATGGGCCGCCTCGCTCTGACCACGCGACACCGCCAAAATCCCGGCGCGTACAACTTCGGCAATAAATGCCGCAGTGTAGATCGAGAGGCCGAACAGCAGTGCCGCGAATTCCGGCAGTATCTCGACGCCGCCCGTAATATTGAAGCGCCCGACTTGTGGAAATTCGAAGCCAAGCGGGAAACCGGTGAGGACGAACGCGGCGAGCGGGAGCCCGATCACCAGCACAAGCGCGACCCACAACACCGGCGCTTGCTGGCCGGTCCGCTCCTGCCGCTTGCGCGCCCAGATATGAAACGCGACGGCCCCGACGATGCCTGCAAGTAAAGCGATCCCGACCGCGCCGAAACCGCTTTCGAAAGTCGGCTGCGGCAAAAAGAGACCGCGATTGTTAAGAAAGACGCCGCCGCCAATCGCTATGCTTTCACGAATGTCCGGCAGCGCCTTGAGCACGGCGTTGTACCAGAATAACAATTGCAACAGCAGCGGCAGGTTGCGGATGATCTCGACATAGCCACCCGCAACTTTTGCCAACAACCAATTGCGCGACAGTCGCGATATACCAATGACAAAGCCGAGAATGGTCGCAAAGAAGATGCCAACTCCGGCAACCAGCAGCGTATTGAGCAGGCCAACCCAGAAGGCGCGGCCGTAAGTGGAGCCTCGGGCTGAATACTCGATGAGAGTCTGGCTGATGTCGAAGCCAGCGGTGTTATTCCAGAACCCAAATCCCGAAGCGATGTGAGCGCGCGCGAGATTTTCAATCGCATTGCTGGCAGCGCCATAGACCAGAAAGGCGACCACCGCGCACAGGGCGAGCTGATAGGCAACGCTGCGGACCTTGGGGTCGTTATAGAACACGACCTGCGCGGGGCACGGCGGCGTCGAAAGCTCACTCGACATGCACCCCTCGTCGGGCTCGCGGCGTCGACAGCTCCTTCTGACCGAAGCGCCGCGGAATAGACCGCTGCGGCTCCCCGTCCAAGCTCCGGGTCAGCGGATGGGCGGCGCGTACTGAATGCCGCCTTTGTTCCACAATTTATTCAGGCCGCGTTCGATTTTTAGCGGCGAACCTTGACCCACATTTCGCTCGAACGATTCGCCATAGTTGCCGACGAGCTTGATAATACGCACCGCCCAATCCTTGGCGAGGCCAAGCTGTTCGCCGTAGTTGCCCTCGGTTCCGACGAAGCGCTTGATTTCTGGATTGGTCGACTTCAGCGCCTCGTCGAGTGTCTTCGTTGAAATATTGAGTTCTTCGGCGTCAATCATGGCGAACAGTGTCCACTTCACGATGTCGAACCACTGGTCGTCCCCGTGACGCACCACCGGACCGAGCGGCTCTTTCGAGATAATCTCAGGCAAAATCACGTGGTCATTCGGATTGGCGACACGCAACCTTTCGGCATAGAGGGCAGAGGCGTCGGTGGTATAGGCGTCGCAGCGGCCGGCATCGTAAGCCTTCACCGCCTCGTTGGCGGTGGCAAAGGTCACAGTCTTGAGCTGCATCTTAGCGGCGCCAAAATAGTCGGCGAGGTTGAGCTCGGTGGTAGTGCCCTGCTGCACGCAGATGGCTGCGCCATTGAGCTCGAGCGCCGAGTTCACCTTGAGGGACTTGCGCACCATGAAGCCTTGGCCATCATAATAATTGACGCCAACAAAGTTGAGCCCGAGCGAAGTATCGCGTGACGACGTCCACGTCGTGTTGCGCGCCAGCACATCCACTTCACCCGACTGCAAAGCAGTAAAGCGGTCCTTCGTCGACAACGGTACGAATTTGACCTTCTCAGCATCGTTCAGGATCGCGGCGGCGAGCGCCCTGCAAAAATCCACGTCCAGTCCGGTCCATTTCCCCTGAGCATCCGGAAGCCCAAAGCCAGCGAGCGTGCCGTTGGCGCCGCAATTGAGCATGCCGCGATCCTTTACCGCTTTCAGCGTTTGAGCGGATGCGCTTTGCGCGGTAACAGCAACGGCGAGCGCGAGAATGGTGGCAAATCGCTTCATGTGACAGTTCCTTCAAAAACTAATTCGGGTGCGGCCTTGCGAGACTGACCAAACATTCACGCCCGCCGGGCTTGGTCCGGCGGTGCCAATACAGGTTTCTGGCCGTCGCTCTGCCGATGGCCCCTCTAGCGCGTGGCATCTCAGAACGATCGGCTTGCGCGGTCAAGGGGTTGACGCTCGCTCCTTATGCAGACGTATATGGTTCTCCCATGTCTACGCCGCGGTATTACGCGGCCATAGCCCCAAACAAGGCCGTCCGTTCGTATGACGAAGAAAGTCAAAGGCCCGATCAAGCCTGACACCCGGCTGGTGACCTCTGGCCGCGATCCGCAGGCCTATCACGGCTTCGTCAATCCACCCGTCTACCACGCATCGACCCTACTCTATCCCACTGCCGAAGATCAGGTTGCCCACCGCGCCCGTTACAATTATGGACGCCGCGGCACGCCAACGTCCGAAGCGTTGGAAAATGCCCTGCGCGAACTCGACGGCGAGGCTTGCGCCGGCGTGTCGCTGCTGCCGTCCGGACTGGCGGCGATCTCAGCCGCCTTTCTCGCCACCGCACGCGCCGGCGACCACGTGCTTGTCACCGACAGCGTCTACCGGCCGACCCGAAATTTCTGCAACGGCGTGTTCAAACGTCTGGGCGTGGAAACGACCTATTACGACCCTTTGATCGCCGCCGATATCGCCAAACTATTCAGGTCAAATACGCGCGTGGTGTTCGTCGAGGCACCCGGTTCCCAGAGCTTCGAGATGCAGGACATCCCGGCAATCGCCAACGTCGCACACGAGAAGGGTGCGATCGTGATGATGGACAACACTTGGGCGACGCCGCTCTATTTCCGCGCCTTCGAGAAAGGCGTCGACCTGCAAATTCAAGCCGGCACTAAATATATCGGCGGCCACTCCGACATCATGTTCGGCTATGTGTCGGCTAACGCGGCCACACTGCCCGCGCTGAAAGATACCGTTTATTCGATGGGGCTGTGTGTCGGCCCCGACGACATGTATCTCGCGCTGCGCGGCTTGCGTACGCTCGGTGTACGGCTTGCACGCCACTATCAATCGGGCCTGCGCGTGGCCCGATGGCTTGAGCAGCGGCCGGAGGTCTTGCGCGTGATGCATCCGGTGCTCGAACACGATCCGGGGCACGGCATCTGGAAACGGGATTTCACCGGCGCCTGCGGCTTGTTCAGCATCGTGCTTAAACCGACCAGCGAAAAATCGGTGCACGCTTTCTTGAACGAGCTCGCACTATTTGGCCTGGGCTTTTCGTGGGGCGGCTTCGAAAGCCTGGCCATCTTGTTCGACTGCACGGAATACCGCACCGCTACCAAATGGGCGCCGGGCGGTCCCACGATACGTTTCCATGTCGGACTGGAAGACCCTGATGATCTGATCGCGGATCTCGAACGCGGATTTGCTGCGCTCACTGCCGCGAAGTAAAAAATCTACGCCGCTGCCGCGGTGCCGCCGCTTCGCATGACGAATTGCAGATTGCGCAGATACACGAATACGCCGAAGGCTTGTCCAATGATGAACACGGGATCCTTCCGGTAAAGAGCGTAACCGAGGAGCATCACTCCGCCGCCAATGGAGAACACCCAGAACGCGGTCGGCACCACACTCTTTCCAGCTCGCTCGGACGCAATCCACTGCACGACAAAACGCATTGCGAACATCGCCTGCGCAATATAGCCGATCAAAATCCCCCAATCTGCAGTACCAATGAAGACGTCGTGCAGGTAGCCGCCGACGGCATTCGCAATATCGATCAGCATAAGATGTCCTTTCAGTTGCGCGTAATGTTGTCCGAAAACCAGCGGCCGCTTTTCGAGATCACGCGCTACTCCTCCGAAATTTCCGGAATTCGTTTTTTGCGGCGGATTAGCCACCAAACACCGGCAAGATCGAGTATGCCGATCCATAGCCGGTCCCACATCCCGTAGTTCGACACACCGTGGGCCCGAGGCCTGTCGACCACGTCGACATACGCGATGCCATAACCCTCGCGCCGCACCAGCGCAGGAAGGAACCGATGCAGGCCGTCAAAATACGGCAGGCTCAGGAACACGTCGCGGCGGAACGCTTTCAACCCGCAGCCGGTATCTCGGGTCCCGTCGCGGAGCACCGCGCCCCGCACGGTATTGGCGATGCGCGATTGCAGCTTCTTGAAACCGCTTGCCTTGCGGCCAACACGCTGGCCCGCGACCAGCCCAATGCACGGACCCTTCGCATCGCCAGCGTCCAATGCGCGAATGAGCGCCGGGATGAACGCGGGGTCGTTCTGGCCATCGCCGTCGAGCGTCACCACAACGGGCGCTCGCGCCGCAGCAACACCGGTACGCACGGCCGCCGATTGCCCGCAAGACTGCTTATGGCGAACGCAACGTAGCCACGCCTGCTGCGTCATCAGTTGCTTGAGTTCTGCGTCCGTACCATCGCTTGAGCCGTCATTAACGTAAACGACCTCGAAGGGCCATTGCTCGGCGAGCGCTTTGGCAATTTCTGCCACCAGAGGCGCAATATTGCCGGCCTCATTGCGCACCGGCACCACGACGGACACCGCCGGATCGATCGTATCCATGCCGCGATGTCTTATGGGGCCAGAAGCTCGCGGGCAACCGCTTTGATGCGCCTGAGCGAGGGTCCGGGATATTGGTGGATTGTGCCGTCGGCTTCGATCGCAAAGCCGAGCCGGCGCTGCGCGAAATAGCGCCGCACCATGACCGCGCCCGCTATCCCGACCAACGCGCCAGCAAGCACATCGGACGGATAATGTGCATTCACCATCACCCGGCTCATCGCAATCAAAAGCGCATAGATCAACAGGATTGTGCGGGCGCGCGGCCACAGTGTCCCGACAGCCACCAATACTGCAAATGCCGTGGTGGCATGTCCGGACGGCAGGCTGGCATAGGCCGGGTGCCATGCGAAAGGACTAAACAAATAGGGATCCAGGCTGCCACCCACCATTGGCCGCGCGCGTCCGATCATGCGCTTGACGATCGTGACAAACAGGCTGGGCACGGCAATCGCCGCGAACAGAAATCCGACGCGCACCATAATTGCTGCCAGCACCCGCTGCGAGAACGGCGTCAGAACCGGCGGCAAGGCGGCAAGCACTACAAAAAGCAATCCGAGTGGCCACAGGAACCAGCCGGACTTGCCGTAGTCCGTAATGTCATCAAAAAATGCAACGATCCAACCTGGTACATGCCTGACGCCGCGGATGGCTGCGGCATCTATCGTCACGATGAAAATCAGGATCATCGCGACACTGATGCCGGCCGCAATTGCCAGTCGGCGAGGCACAAACGAACGGAAGCGCGCAGGTGCCTGCACAGGGCGGCTCAATAAAGTGAGCGCGATCACAACATTGGCTGCGCAGCGCCGCAGCGCCGATACCGCCTCGCCTTCCACGCGATTGAATCCGTTGGTGACACTCATTTGTCGCTCATTTGACACTTATGGGCCCGCCTGCGAGCGGAAGACGGTCAACGATACCGGCTTTCCGATGCTGATATTGTACCCTTCCACGCGCTGGACGAAGGAATAGCGCAATCCGATCGATTCCGCGCGCTGCACAAAGCCGCGCTCACCGCGAGAATCAATCAAGGCGAAATGACAAGGCCCCGAGCGCAGGAAATCGGCTGAGCCCACACCGTCGGTAAAGCGCGTGTCTGTACCAAGCAGAAACACCAGGCTTGGCTCCTGATAGGCGAATATCGAGGCGACGTGGGGCTGCTCGCAATCAGTTGTATGGATTTCATTGGCGATCACAGCGCTCGGAAACAGCGATGGCAGCAAAGGAAACGTCACCGCATAGACAGTAATCGCGACAAGCACTGAGGCGATCATGCCGCGCAACAGCGAGCGCTCGGCGCCGTCCACCTCATAGAGCCACCAAGCAAATAAGCCGAAGATCACCGCGAGCGCGGAAAATGGCCAGGCCACCAGACCGAGATCGCGGCCGAACACGATAAAAGCGATCAACACCGCAATGGCGATAGCTGCCGGAAACAGAAACCAGCCGATCGTGCCACGCACCATCCAGCGCGGCTTGGAGAGGCCGCCAGGTTTGAGGATGCCCGCAATCAGGATTGCGATCGCAGGATAAAGCGGCAGCACGTAGTGCGGCAGCTTGGTCATCACCACTTCGAAGACAAGCCAAGACGGGATCAGCCAGGCAAGCAGAAAACGTGCACCCGGCTCGCGTCGTGTTTTCCATACGATCACCGCGGCCAACCCCGCCAATACGGAGCCCGGCCAGAATGTCACCCAGAACAGCAGAAAATAGTACCCGGGCGGCGCTCCATGCGCCTCCTGTCTGCTGGTCACCTTATCGAGCATATCGTGGCCGAGCGCCTGGACGAAAAAGCTGTCCCCGGATTTTAGAACGATTGCCACGAACCACGGAGATACGAGGAGTATCAGCCAAACAAAACCGGCGAAGGGACGAAGCGACCACAACCAGCGCGCCGAGCGATCGACGACCGAGAGCGTGATGGCCGCAAGCCCGACGAACATCAGGATCACGGGCCCTTTGAGCAATATGCCGCCGGCAAGTGCCGTCCACAGGATCGCCGGCTGGCCCCAGTCGATTTTCATTTCAGGTGTGCGTTGGCTGCCGAGATAGATGCGCGCCATCGCACCCATCGCCGCGACCGAGGTGAATAAAAGCATCGCATCGGTCTTGGCAAGACGCGCTTCGGCACCGAGCAGGACAGAACTTGCCATCATCAGCGCAGCAACAAGCGCAGCACGGCGCGCGACGAAAGCAAGCGCTGCCCAATAAGTCAGCAGAACGGCCAAGATCGCACCGGCAAGCGAGGGCAATCGATAGAGCCAGATTGTTGTGCGCGCCTGCGGCACGCCGAGTGTCTCGCCGGCTTTCACTGCTGCAGCTTGCAGCCAGTAAATCCCAACCGGCTTCTTGTAGCGCACCTCATCCTGAAAACGGATGTCGACATACTCATGCGTTTCCAGCATCTGCTTGGTGGCTTGCGCGAAGCGCGCTTCGTCGCGGTCAACTGGTGGGATCTGGAAAAAACCCGGAAGAAAAGCGAGCAACGTGAATGCTACGAGCAGCGCCGACGCGCGGCGATGCGAGCCCACGGCAAAGTCCAGCGCGGCGGCAAGCGCGCGCGCCGGAGCAATTGAAGGCCTTGCCTCGTTAGTGGTTATGCTCACTCTATCGAGCCCTGAATCCGCAGCCTTGCCCGGACAATAAGCCCAAGGCCGGGCTGTGTCATTCGCTGCGCATGATCCCGAAAAATGGAAACCGGTTTTCGGAACAGCGCCGCGCCAAATGCTTTATTGCAGCCGCACGGTGACGCTGTCGGCAGCGCCACGTGCATCCATCACCGTCAGCCGCACGAAGCCGGGACCATCCGGCTGGAAGAACAAGGTGCCGCGGCTGTTCTGTGCGGCCAGAGGCACGCCATTCACCATGACAGTAAGCGGGCCGCGACCGCCGGTAATCTTGAGTGCGACCGGATCGAAGGCGCCGCCGGCAGCTATCTCCAGGCGCGTGCCATCCGGCGGAAACATGATGCGCGGCGGCTCGATCGCCTCGCTTGGGCCGCTGACGCTAAAGCGTTGCAGCGGCGGCGGTAGCTTATTGCTGGTGGCGAAAATCGCGCCCTTGGGCGCCCGCGCTAGCGCCGCAGGCACAAGTCCCGAGCGCGCGAAAGCGTCGAACAATATTGGTGCAGCGGAAACACGGCCAGCCAATCCCGGAACCGGTGCACCATCCGGCCGTCCGACCCATACTCCGATCGTCATTCGGCCATCGAAACCGATGGCCCAGGCATCGCGATAGCCGTATGAGGTGCCAGTCTTGAACGCGATGCGGCGGTGCGGCGCATTCGTCGGTGGCGGCGCGCCGATGAGAATATTGCCGACATACCAGGCGGCGACCGGATCGAGCATCCGGCGGGGATTTTGCGCCTCGACACCTTGGCGCTCGATCAGTGGCAGCGCCGCGCCAAGCCGTGCGAGCCCTGCATAGAGCATCACCAGATCCGACAGCCGGAGGCCAACACCGCCGAGACCCATGGCCAAGCCCGGAGCTTCGCCTTTTGGCAATGCCAGTGCGGCACCGGTTTGCGCCAGTCGCGCGCTCAGACGATTGAGGCCAAGCTTGCCGAGCACCGCAATCGCGGGAACATTGAGCGACATTTGCAGCGCACGGCGCACAGTGACCGTGCCTTGGAAGGTCAGATCGAAATTTTCGGGTGTGTAGCTGCCATAACGGGTTGGCCTGTCGTCAATCAGCGTTTCCGGATGAATGAGTCCATCTTCAAAGGCAAGGCCATAGATGAATGGCTTCAAGGTAGAGCCGGGCGAGCGCAGGGCCTGCGTCATATCCACCTGCCCGGCACGGCGCGCGTCAAAGTAGTCTGCGGAAGCAACGCGCCCCCTCACCTCGCCGGTTGCATTGTCAACCGCAAGTATGGCAACCGAAATGTCAGGCCCGAGCGCCTGCGCGCGTTCGCGCGCAAGATCCTGCAGGTTCTTCTGCAAGGAACGGTCGATGGTGAGCCGATGCAGGCGTTGATCGCGCTCCAGTGCCACAACCTGATCGGCAGCGTGCGGCGCCAGCATGGGCAGCTGCTTGCGCTCTCTCGGCATCCCCTGCGATTTGGCGTGCGCGATCTCGTCGCCCGGTACTGCACCCGTCGCCACGATGCGATTGAGCACACGGTCGCGCGCTGCGCGTGCAGCCACCGGAAAACGGTCGGGCCGGCGCTGTTCCGGCGACTGCGGCAAGGCCACCAGCAAGGCGGCTTCGGCCAAAGATAATTTGCGCGGTTCCTTGCCGAAATACGCCAGCGCAGCCGCGCGAACACCTTCCAGATTTCCGCCGTAGGGCGCGAGCGTCAGATAAAGCGCCAGGATTTCATCTTTGCTAAGCGCGTGTTCAAGTTCGAGTGCACGCACGATCTGTCGCAGTTTGGCGCCCAGGCTGCGGTGTTCGCGTGGCTCCAGAAGGCGTACCACCTGCATGTTGATCGTCGAGCCTCCCGAGACGATATGGCCGGTGGTGGTAAATTGAATCGCGGCACGTCCTAGAGACAGCGGATCGACGCCGATGTGGCTGAAGAACCGCTTGTCTTCATAGGCGAAAAGCAACTTCAAGAAGCGCGGATCAACATCTTCCCTGGTGGCCGCTAGCCGCCACCGTCCTTCGCTCGTTGCATAGGCGCGCAAGAGTCGCCCCTCGCGGTCAAGGACCACCTGCGAATATTCGAGGTTCTTGCCGAGCGGCGCAGGCCCGAGCGAATAAACCGAGGCGGCGCAGACGCCTGCCACCGTGGCGGCAACGCCGGCGGCACTCGCCAGAATGAGTTTCCAGCGCGTCATTTCGGCGTAATCTCGATCGCGACTGTTGCGGTACGACCAAAACGGTCGGGACGATACATGTCCTCGACCATCGCCTGTGGCAACACGTAGCGTCCTGGCGAAACTGCGCGCGCCACATAGGCAACAGTGAATACCGGCGACGAATCCTGCCTGCGGTCGAACGCGACCGTGAAGCGGTCGTCACGGAATTCGGTGCTCACCGGCTCTTGCGCGTCGGCGATCCAGGCAAGCGTGCCCGTCTCCCCCGAGGACACCAGCCGCGGATTATCGATTTCAAAGCCCGCCGGCAGATAATCGGCAATAATGATGCGACCGAACTGCGGCTGTGGCTCAGTCATCTTCAACACCACGACGAACCGCTGGTTTTGCTTGGCCTTGCTTGGATCGACCGTTGCGCCATCGAGCATGTGATAGCTGCGCTCGATCTTGAAGCCTTGCTCCACGGCGGGCTCTGGCGTCAGCGGTGCTCCGCTCACCGACACCACCGCCTGCACATTGCCCTCGCCGTGGTTCGCCACAGCGAACGGCGATGTGACATCGTCGGCGCGCAGACTGCGATAAAATGCACCCTGGCGTGTCTCGCCATTAATACTGAGCGAAATCGCATTGAGTTGCTTGGCCAGCGCACGGGCGGCAAGGACAAGCCATGCGTCTTCCTGGGTCGAAGTACGCGAACTCAGCGCGCGTGCGGTATCGATGCGCAGCACTGCATCGTCGATAGTCTTCTGCGGCGCACGCCCTTCCGAGGCAAGTGTTACCAGCGCCGCCGCATCGCGCAAGGCAGAGCCGAAATCGGCGCGGCCGAGATCGAGCTTCGGCTGCGGCGAAATGGCGTTGAGAGCCGCAAGATAGACATTGTCGGCGCGCGCGCCGTCGCCAACCATCGCCAGCGCGGCCGCGATCTGCGCTTTCGCAATTGGCGTGGCCACCTCCGAAAGTTTGACGTCCGCAATATATCGCAGATCACCGATCGGCGCCGCGCCGTTGCGCGCCAGAACGTAGAGCGCGTACGCCAACTCGCGGCCACCATTTTTATTGGGCTCCGGAGCAGTAGCGACATAATTGCGTAGGCGATCGACGGCAAGCGTGTACGCCACAGCCGGCACCTCGAAGCCACGCTCACGTGCGCGCGTCAGAAAATCGGTGACGTAGGCATCAAGCCAGGGATCTTCACCGCCGACCGACCAGAGGCCAAACGAGCCGTTTGAATCCTGTCGCGCCAGCAGGCGCGGAATGGCATCTTTGATCCGCTGCTCGATCTCGATATCGGGAGCGAGCTTTGCCTGCGCCGCCAGCTCATTAACATAGAGCATGGCCATGGCCCGGCTTGCGATCTGCTCGGAGCATCCGAACGGATAGCGATCGAGCGCATTGAGCAGGGTCGCGGCATCAAGCGAGGTCGACACCGCGACTGACAAGCCTGCCCGGCCGGTCCCGGGCACAAAATCGGCGAACAGATCTTTCGAGAGCGTGAGGGTCTCGCCTGTGGCGAGCGTGCGCACGCTGCGGCGCGTGAGAATTTGTGTAGCCGGCCGCACGTCGAGCGGGTAGCTGCGTTCAAGAGCGAAATTTTCTGGACCGCTCACTTTCACGGTGACCGTGCTCGGCCCGACACCGGCGGCAGCAACCGGCAACGAAATCCGGTCGCGCTGTTTCGCCGCGAGTGTTAGAATCTGCGGTTTATCGATGTCGAGTTTGACGACACCATCTGCAACGACTGCGATATTGTAATCGCCGGCTGTGCCTTCGACATTGTCGAGTTCGAGCTGCACAGCGCCTTTGTCGCCCGTGCGCAGGAAGCGCGGGAGCGTCGCAGTCAGCACCACCGGATCGCGCACCACTACGTCACCGGACGCTTTGCCAACCTTGTCCTTACTCCACGCTACGGCCATCACGCGGGCGGTACCGACGAAGGTTGGAATATCGAATTGCACCTGTGCGGTGCCGTCGCGGCCGACGGTGACAATGCCGGAGTAGAGCGCGAGCGGTGCTTGTGTTGGCGGCGAGCCGGACAATTCGGCATCCGCAGCGTCGCCGCCCGAACGGATTTGTCCGCGCGCGCCCTGCATTCCATCGATCAGTTGACCGTAGAGGTCGCGAATCTCGGCCGTGAGTCGGCGTTGACCGAGATAATAATCATCAGGTGCCGGCGGCTTGTAGTTGGTCAGATTGAGTATCCCGACGTCGACGGCAGCCACGGTGACACGTGCCTCCTCACCCGCGGTCAGGCCGGCAAGCTTGATTGGCACCGTCAGTGTTGAACTTGGCCGCATCGCCGCGGGCAATTTCATCTCGAGCGCAAGCGTGCGTGCAGCCTTTTCAATCGAGAACCACTGCACGCCGATCGCACGGCCCGGCATACGTTGCGCCGGCGCATCGAGCGGGCGCCGCAGCGTGGCAACCATATAGGCGCCGGTACCCCAATCCCGGCCAACGCTCAGGCCAATGCGCGCGGCACCGGCCTTCACGTCTTGCGACTGGCTGGCGACCAGACGGTCGGTGAATACATTGACAGTGAGACGGCCGGCCGTGCGCGCGGTCACCGCCACGTTCATCGTCTCGCCCGGCTTGTAGTCGGGCTTGTCGAGTGCGACTTCGAGCAGATCCGGCGTGTCCGCGCTTGACTCCGCATAGAAGCCGGCATCAAAACTGACCGATGTGATCGGACCATTCGGCTCCCCGGTCGTAATTTCCAGGCGATAGCGGCCCCATTTTACAGGCACCGACATACGCGCCGGCTTGTCGGCGGCAACGTCTACGGTGCCGCTGGCCACGCGCTCGGTGCGTTTGACCGGCTCGTATCCCCACTGGCCGTTTTGCCGGTACCATTGATAGCTGCTCTCGACTTTGAGCAAATCGTAACGCAAGCCACTTTTCGCGAGCGTTTTGCCGTCGGGCGCCACCATGACCACTTCGAAATCGGCGTTGGCGCCGTCACCGAGCGAGCGGCCGGAGAACATCGGCTTGATGCCAAGCATCGCAGCATCGGGGGTAACCGGTAATGTCAGCTTGCGCTCGACCGCGCGGCCGCCCGATTCCGCCATGCTCACTGTGATCTGTGCTTCCAGTGGCCGCCCACTCGCGGGTACATTGCTGAGTTTAACAGGGAACGTCGCCTTGCCCGCGCCGTCAGTATTCGGCAAGTCGTCAAGTTCCTGACGGACCGCTGGTACCTCGTCGTCGGATAATCCGAAGCTATAGTCGGGGAAGCCCGGAAGCTCCTTGGCGGCAGCCATTGTTATCTCGCCCGACAGCTCCAGATTTGAGGCCGGCGCTCCATAGAGAAAATGTCCGTCGACACTGAGCTGCGCTGGCGTCGCGCGCGAGATTCCTTTCGCAGCCGAGGTGAGATCGAACGCGATACGGTCGGGCACATAGTCCTCGACCATGAAAGTGGTCTCACCCACCGGCGGACGCTTGGGATCGGTGTAGGCCGCGACGCGCCAAGTGCCGGTGGAGGCGGACACAACGATCGGCACGCTCATCGAATGGCCGCCGAGGCCTTGGTCGGTCACGAGCGCGCGCCGATATTCGACGCCGTCGGGACGCGCGATTACCAAAGTCAGAGGGACATTCGCTGCCGCAGAGCCGCGCGCATCACGCAGCAACGCAGTGACGGCAACTGTCTCACCAGTGCGATAGACGCCCCGTTCCGTATAGACGAACGCATCGAGCCCGGCCGGGACTGGCCGTCCAGTAACGCCACGGTCGGACAGATCGAACGCAGGTGATTTCAAACTCAGGAAAGTGTAGTCGTTCTTCTCGCTCGCAACGATTGCGGCTGGCGCGAGGCCACCCTCCCCGCGCGCGAGGCCGGCCGCAAAATGGATGAAGCCGTTGCGGTCAGTCTGGCGTACCGCAAGCACCTCGTTGTTGCGCGCAATCAGCCGCACCTCAACGCTGCCGCGCGGCTCCGCGCTCGCTAGTGAGTGGATAAAGACATCGATGCCGTCATTCGCGGTGTAGGCGGTAAGCCCGAGATCGGAAACGACGAACCACTGCGTCGCCTGCTGCCCATATTCATTGGAGACCACATCCTTTGGCTCGGCGGTCATAGCATAGATGCCGGGGCCGAGATCTTTGATCGCCTGGTCGAGCGAAAAGGCCGTTGTCACTTCTGTATTGAGTTTGGGCTCGACAGCAAGTTCACCGCCCCAAATCTTCGCGCCACGCTCGTTGGCCAAGCGCTCCGCCTGATAGCGGCTCAAATTGCGCTGGAAGTCATAACCAAGAAGAGTATCGATGAGGTTGCGGTCACCAATTCGATAAATCGATAGTGCCACCGCTTTGGTATTGACGCTCAGCACCGGAATACCGCGCTGGCCGGTGCGCGGCAGCACATAAGCCTTGCCGAAAAAGCGCACGAATGGTTTGCGATCGCGTACGAAGATCGTGAATTCAGCCGATTTCGCGAGCGTCTCCTTGACGACAGACGGAAGGCCGGCGCGCAGCGCCACCGCGTAGCGTTCACCGTGCTTGAGACCCTCCACGCAAAGTTGCTTGTCGTTCGTCGAAGTCGCCGGCCGATCCATACCTGCGACGACAACAAACGGCGAGAAATCGGTGCGGCGGCCGGGCAACTCCTCAGAAAACTGAAAACAGGCGCGCGGTGAAATGGAGTCGGAGTCGACGGTAAAATCGAGCAGCCGGAATCCATGCTCGGCCCGTAGCTTTTCATATTGGCCACGCAGCTCTGCAACCTCCCGTAGTTCGAGCGATAGACGCAGGGAATCGAGCGCTGCCCGCCACTGCTGACGGTCGGCAAGCGTTCGGCCAAGGACAGACAAGCTGTCGGCTTCCAGATTGCGGTCGCCCGCGCGCTGGTAAGCGATATAAGCGGCCGTCGAAGCGCGATCGAGCAGCAACGCTTTCTCGTGATCATCGCGCGGCTTGATCTGCAGGATGGTGCGGCCGAGCCGCAGCCAGCTTGAAGCATCGTCCGGAGCAAGCACGACGAGCTGGCCAAGGACCAGCATGCCTGTCCGGAGGTCATTCTTCTGGAACGCGGCGTCAGCATCGCGGCGCAACGCTGCTGCGGGCTTTGTCACTGTGCCGGCATCGCTTTTGATCTGCGCCTCAAGCTTGATCCCGGCCTCGTCGAGCGCGCTTTGCTTGAAAGGTTTTTCGGCTGCTACCGCAGGGGCCAGCGCAAGAACCAGTAATGCGGCGGTAAGGCCGGCGCGAAGGACGCGAAGCATGGAAAGAGACCTCCTGAAGCAGCGGATTGCAGCAAAGATCATTTCAGTTCCCGATGGTGTCGAGCGCATGGCAGCGGACGCGGATGCAAGTATCGAGCATGCCGCGCTTATTATGAAATTGATATGATGATCAAAAGGGTCGATCGATATCCTCAGAACTAACATGAGCTAAGTCTAAAAAAGTGGTGTAAGTCATTAATTCCACAATCAAACCGGTCGCGGGAGTTTGATTGTTCGGTATCGTTCCCGCCATCCGACAATGCATCTCTAATCTCGGCGCTGGCTGGAGGTGAGCATTGGCTATAGCGGCGACGTCTCTTTGGGTGCTTGCATCTTTGCACCGGTCGCCTGCTGCGGCTAAACCGTGTGCGCCGACCCCGTAGCTCAGCCGGATAGAGCATCAGCCTTCTAAGCTGAGGGTCGCTGGTTCGAATCCAGCCGGGGTCGCCACCTCCTTGCGGAAAGCCTTATTTTACGGGCATTTCTGCAAAAGGTTGACACTTTCGAGGGCACGGGTTGACAGCGCCTGTTCACGATCTCGCCCTTAGCTTCTTGATAGCGGCGTCAGCCATCCGTTCTTGCTCAGCCTCTTCAATATACACCTGCACCTGCGCGAGGCTGCTGTGACCACTGATCGCCATGATCTGAGGCCCCGTGCATCCGGCATGGGCTAGCGCCGTGCAGGCGGCTTTGCGTAGGCCGTGAATGCGATATGAGCGAACCCGTCCGTCTGGACATGTTACCGGCTCTAGCCCTGCCTGCTTACACCAGTCAGCAAACTTGTTTCCGAAGGCAGCGGCAGATGCGAACGGCCTACCGTAATCATTCAACAGGAACGCCAGCGACGTGTCTTTAGTCGGCATTGCATCCAGTGCGGCTTGCAGTGTCGGCAGGATTTGGATTTGCAGTTGCTTGCCGGTCTTGCGGAGCGTCTTGCTGGGTCGCCACTCTATCCTGCCGCGCCTGATGTGCTGCGCTCCGAGTTGGTGAGCGTCCCCTCGACGGGCTGCGATGTTTAATACCAACTCGATAGCCAGTCGGGCCATCGTTCCTATCGGATGCCTGTCACGGTACGCGGCGATTTGCTCCTCGCCCCATGTCATGTGGCCGTGGCTCTTAACCACCGGCCTCGCCGCATTGACCCCTGCGGTCGGGTCGTCGGCGCGATAGTTCTCTTTGATGGCAAACAGCATCAGACCGCGAATGGTCTTGAGCCAATTCTTCTGAGCGTATGGTGCCTTCTTTTCCAGCATCATCACGATATGCCGGCGTTCCAGTGTCCTCACCCGCTTGTCGCCGTGCCTCTCGCGCAGGCGGTCAAGGATGTTACGGCGCATCCGCTGTGTCTCGGGCGCTAGTGCTTTGGTGAATGCATCAGACTTATAATAAGCCGCAACCAGCGCAGTTATCGAGCCCTGTGTCTCGGTTACCGGCTTAGGCAGGCTTGCCAACGCACTCTCATACGCCGCATTGAATTCAGGACTACCGGGAACACCAGGAAGCGTGACCCTCTTGCATCCAGCCTTGCGGAAATAGCGCCGCACGATGCCGTGACGAATAAACTCCTGAACGTAGGCGAGCCTAATTTTCGTCATCGGCCACTTCGTCCCATTCGTTGTTCATGGGCGCGGTGTCGGTCGCCGCGTTGTCGATCACAAGGATTATTTTCCCCACCCTATTATCAATCTCGAACCGCGATATTTTCTTCCCAGCCATCTCGGCGGCCTGAAAGGCCCGTTTCACGTCATTCTTCTTAAAGGTACACTTGCGCTTACTCACAGTAGTTACTCCGCCATTTGGCGCTCTACGCAAACTCTTAAGGGAGATTCTACGTCGCGGCAATGCACACGTGGACTCTGACCATCATTTTTTGATTGAGTAAAAAATCATTTTTCCATCAGGGCGTATCACTGAGCTAGTGTTTTCGGGCATCTCCCGAGGCCGCTTGTCCGTCGAGTGCTGCCGAGTATGAGCGAATTAAGAAAGTTTGGGTCCAAAATTGGGTCCAATATCGCGGTGCGCAATCATATTCAGCGATCTAATCGGCAAGCTCGATGATGACGAATAGAAAAAGCCGTCCCCGTTGCTGAGGGC
>JBARNC010000282.1:0-17466 GCA_049802775.1 Pseudolabrys sp.
TTGACGGCGCCGCGTCTCCCTGAGTGCTTCCATGAAGCGGACGAAGAAACCCTTCCGCGGTTCGGCCAGCACTGGTTCATCAACATCGGTGGCGAACTTGCGAATAACCCAATCAGTCATCCGGTCTGTCCTTTTCGAAGATCTGTTGCCAACAAAAAACGCAGGCGGCAGGGGCGTCTGCGCGGGAGGAAAGTTGGCGCGATATAGCTGCCTGACCGGAGGTAAGCTTGAGGAAAATCCTTTTCGTTGAAGGGCGGCCTCCCCCTAGCGCCGCTACACCGAACTGGCACCTGGGCGGTTCAAAAATCTTTGGCGCTGAGGTAGATCCCACGGAAAATGTTTGATTCCGTGGATTAGCTTTGGGCTGTGGACTTGTTCAGGATGACGGTGGCGCGAACGAGAGTCTTCAACGCCTCCTCGTCTATCTTTTCGCCTTCGTGGAAGTCGATGGCACGCCTTGTGTTCCCGTCAAGACTGGAATTAAAGACGCCCGAAGGATCCCTCAGAGCCGCCCCTTTGACGAAGGTCATTTTCACGACGTTCTTGTAAGTCTCGCCTGTGCAGATCAATCCGTCGTGCGACCACACCGGGACCCCTCTCCACTTCCACTCTTCGACGACTTCGGGATCCGCTTCCTTGACTAAGGTTCGGAGCCTGCTGAGCATCTTGCCCCGCCAGTCGCTTAGCTCCTTGATTCGCGCCCTATCAGCTGAGAAGGAGACTTGCTTTTCTGCGACCCGCTCTTCTTCATGCCCGTTTCTCCTCCTTAGTCCCGAGGCTTTGATAAATGGGGGTCATCGCCAACCCAACTACGGATGTTATTTTGGGGAGGGGGTAGCGCTGCGGACGTTACCCCATGGATCAACCTTCTTCTGTGGCTGGTCGGGAATTGCCTTTAATGTTTCTCGGTATTTTTCGTCAATTTCCTTTTTCTTCGCCTCTTTTGTCGGATCTACCGACTTTTCTCCCGCTAAATTCAACTTTGGCTGGGTCTGGGAAAATGCTGACCCACTCAGCGCAAGAGATAGAACTGCGCAGCTGATGACTAAAGCGAGCTGGCGGAAACGAATTGTCATTCGGACCTCGTTATGCAGAGATTATATTTCGGATTTCTTGGAACCGTAAACCGCTTGATTGTTTCATCAGAATCTATCGCGCCACCGCTCGTCAACGTTGTAGCATTGTTTGGGCGTTTCAGTGGCTAAACAGCGTGGAATAACAGGGACCGCGCCCATTGCCTCTTCGCGAGCACGGCCCCCTAACCACGCGATCGAAGTGGGCTGTCTCCGGTCGCGCGATCAACCGGCTAATTAGGATTGGCACGTTGAAAAGAAAAGGGGCCGCCCAAGGCGAGGGCAGCCCCAACCATGAAGTTCCGCCTGCCTAAGGACAGGGGCTAGGGGGGTTAGGCAGACGGCACCGGCTTAATTCACGTCGCCCGGTTTGGTTCCCGCGATGCGGGCGGCATCATGCAGCCAACACTCCGCTGCGCTGCTTGTTGAACGCTGTAGTCTGGTCGCAAATCAGCCCGTAGCCATCCGCAGGCCGTGCATCGGCTGCAGACCATCCGCAACAGGTTGGACATCCATTCGCCGGAGAATCGCGGCAAACTTTTCTGGGATCGGCTCAGTTAATGCGTCCACGAACCATGATTGTAATTCTGGCGCGAGGGCGTCGATGATTGGGTGTCGTCCCGACGATACTAGGTAGCGTGGTGGCGTGATCTGCATAGAACTGCCTCGGTCTTTAGCGCAGCTTTTTTCACCCGCTAAGTTTGAGGCGCTTTCTCTTAATAAATTGTGATGTTAGGCAGTCAGGTTCCCCAATGAGATTAAAGAGGCGGCCCTATGGCGCTCGGGCCGTGTGCAATGCGTCGGATAAGGCCGCCCCGAGCGAGTTCTCCGATTCCTCAAATCCCCGCCCGACGCGAACTAAAACGAAATTGGGCGGGGTGACTTTGATCTAGCGCAAACGAATAAAAGGGGCCGCAACCCTACCATCCAGGCATCGCGACCCATGATTACACTGCCGGTTCTTCGAGTTAGGGGACCGGATTTCGGCGGAATCAGCTGGTTAAGCGAGATCGCGGCCCTATTGGTCTCTGTTTGAACCAAAAGGGCGCTCGATGAGTTCTCAAACGAATGACTAAAACCGAGAGGGAACGATGTCGTTGAAGACACCCATAATGGCAACTGCCATATTGTTAAGCGCAGCATCCGCCTCGTTGGCGCAAAGCTTGCCTTACTACGGGCCAAACCCGCCGCCGAATACTGACAGCTTCGGGCAACCCCCGAGCGGTGCGAAGCCGCCAGGAGTGTCTCGCTACGGACACCGCGCGTATGCTTACCTTCCTCACCGACACTATCACCGGTATTGGCATCGCCGACACTGGCACTACTGAAATTGCGGCTCCGCATATATCGCGGAAATGTTGTGGCATGTGTAAATCACGCGGCAGACCGGAAAATACACCTGCCGCCTTCATGCAGCCTTGCCGCCGCGAGTTTGCCCGTGTTCCTAGCGTATTTTTTTCGTTGTCTTGGCGGCTCGCAATTCGCGCCACCTGATCCTTCTGGTTCCTTCGGACAATAAATTCGGAACCGCTATGAGGCCTAGCGGGTTTCCTTCATTTGAGACGACGAAAAGCGTCCCGAACCAAGGAGGATGCCATGACTGATCCAGGTTTTACGGATCCGCGTTTGAGCGATCCGGTGATCCGCCGTGACGAGAGCGTCGGCGGCATGTGGAGTTGGGTTGCCGGTATCGCGGTGCTGCTGCTGATCGGTTTCATTATCTTTGCCGGCTGGAAGAACAACAGCAACACTGCAACCAGCGGTTCCTCACTGCCTACCACATCCAGCCGTACCGCGACCCCTCCGAGCACCACGGGCTCCGGCTTGTCATCGCCGCAGCCGATCACGCCGGCGCCATCGAAGAGCGGTACGCAGTAACGCGCCAATTGTTTCACGAAACAACGGTCCCGGCGCCGCAAAGGCGCCGGGACACCGCTATTTGTATTTGACCACCTCGACCGTCACATGTTGGCACCTCGGGCATTCAAAGGTGCGCCTATCGTGGTCCGCCTTGTCATCAGGCTCGATTGACACGAGCCACATCTGCGTACCGCAATCTTCGCAAGTGGTACGAAATCCTGTCGATACATGGGGAATGATTTGATCTTTTCGCATGGAAGCACCCCATCGAAATACCATGTTATAGGTTCCGCGAACGTTGTCGGTCTTTTGTCAATGGAATGTTCTCGTTATTCACACGGCGTGTAGCGTGGAGGTGCTACAGCACTCTCGGCAACCCCGGAAATCGCGCACCGCACGGATCGTTCATGCTGCGTGCAAGTTTCTTTGGGCACTCGGCGGTAAGTTCATCGAGCCAATTGACGAGCTTTGCATCGCGGCCACGATTTTTGATCAACGGTTCTTGCGTTGGCGAAAACGCTACTCTTGCTGCAAGGGTGGAGGTATTCGAGACAATTGTTCAAGGTAGACAATTCTTCTTTTGCATTGTTTCGGATTTTCAAGTTTGCATTCGTCTATTCTGCAATCAAATTCGCATAGGTCCAACTTTTCTGGGGTGCCACGCCTTTTCAAAAATTGCCTAAGCCAGATTGTCATAGCCCACCTCACATTTTTTCATAATTACAGGCAAAAGGTAGGGCGCTTTGAGAAAAATCAAACTTAGGCCGATACAGCACTAACATGGCGCCAATGTCTCGCTAAGAATTTGCTGTGCCTTTGGCTTCCCTGACGAAGCCAAAATAGAAACAGAGCAGGAAAAGAATGAAATGGACGATGGAACGGCCACCGCTGATCTCGGGTGTTTCGACAAAACCTGTCCCCAAAAGAGGCACCGAAACATTGGCGAGATAGAGATAGAACAAGATGCCCGATGACACGAGGAAGGCGCCTGCCAGGAATTTGCGAACGTCCCGGTTTCGCCGTGCGAGATAGAGGCTCCCGACAGCCATGATGACGGCTGCAGCTACATAGAGAGCGATGATCATGCGTTCCTCCTGTCGTCGCCCCCGCGTATCTGGGCCTAGCCTTAATGGTGGCAAGTGGCATGTCCGCTATTGGCACGAAGCGGGCATCGGCTTCGCACCGCCAAATGTGCGCTTCTGGGGGTAAAGCGGACATGACGATTGCACTGCGGAATGTCCGCTTTTGGGGGTAAAGCGGCATTCCCGCCCCAAACTGGTCGCATTTTTGAGCGCATGAGAAGGTTCTTGGTCCGGTTTCGCTTTGAGAGTTGGCCAACAAGGCGCGGGATAAAGGTAAGGGTGCGAGTTCGGATGCGTTTCGCTGGATTTTTCTTTCTGTTCATTTCCCTGGCTGTGACCAGCGGATCTGCCTGGGCATCAACGGACGCTTGCCGAGGGAATCCAAATGCGCTGGGTACGAGCCGCGTGCTCACTATCAGCCCAAGCGAATTCAGGGGAATTGGCAGTATGCAATACAGGCAGACGCTGCCACTCAACGATCATGAGGTTGTCATCACTTTCGATGACGGGCCTTTGCCGCCCTACAGCAACATCATTCTGGATACGTTAGCGTCGCAATGCGTTAAGGCCACCTATTTCCTGATTGGGCGAATGGCGCACCAATATCCGTCCATTGTCCGGCGTATCTACAATGCAGGCCATACCATCGGCACGCATACCGAAAATCATCCGCTCGCTTTGCAGCGGTTGCCATTGCAGCGGGTCGGATCCGAGGTCGAGGGCGGTGTCGCTTCTGTCGATGCCGCATTGGGAGATCCGAAGGCGCTTTCGCCGTTTTTCCGAATTCCGGGTTTAGCCAGGACTAGCGCGATCGATAATTACCTGGCGTCTAAGGCGCTGGTGACCTGGAGTGCGGATGTGGTCGCCGATGATTGGTTCAGGCACATCACCGCAAAGACCATTGTGCAAAGGGCCATCCAGCGACTGGAAGCAAAAGGCCGAGGCATCCTACTGCTGCATGACATCCATCCGGCCACCGCCATGGCGTTGCCAACGTTGCTCCAGGAGCTCAAGGCGCGCGGTTTCCATGTGGTGCAGGTGGTGGCAGCTGGTGATCGGCCAAAATTTGTGCCTGAACTGTTAGCGTCACCCGCCGCTGAGAAGGCCGCATGGCCTACCGTGCTCAGAACGCGACGATTCTAAACCCGTCAGATTCTGTGTAGCATCGCGGAGAAGAGAACCCAGCGTTACTTGCAGACATCGTTCGGACGCGCCGTCATGTCCGCTAATGACCAAAGCGGACATTTGTGGCGTGCTCACGCGTGCCCTATACAAAGACATGTCCGAACACAAAGTAAAATTGAAATGGGAGCGCGGTGGCGCTGAGTTTTCGTATCAAAAGTACCCGCGCGATCATACTTGGAGCTTTGACGGCGGCCATACGATGACGGCGACGGCCGCCCCGGCCTATCTCGGCAATCCGACCCACGTCGATCCAGAGGAGGCGTTTGTCGCTTCGCTCTCGAGCTGTCACATGCTCACGTTCTCGATTGCGTGCAAGCAGCAGTTCGTGATCGATTCCTACGAAGACGAGGCGGGGTGGCAGGGCGGGAACCAAGAGGTCTTCTGGAACTGCGACGTGGGTCTTTGGTTTACCTCGCAGAGGTGAAATGGAGATTTGCCGATGTCACTCAAGCCAGTTCTTTTTGCTCTCGCCATGGTCTTGAGCGCCAGTTCAATTTCACTGGCGCAAAGTATGCCAAACTACGGTCCCAATCCGCCCCGGAATGCCGACAGCTTTGGTCAGCCGCCAAGCGGCACTAAACCGCCAGGGGTGTCTCGCTATGGACACCGCTCTTACGCGTATGTCCCACACCGGCATTACCACCGGTATTGGCATCACCGTCATTGGTACTGAGCCCTGCAGGGACCGGTAGGTGCGCGAGGCGGATTTCATGAATGTCCGCTATTGGGGCACAAAGCGGACATGGGCTAGTGCACTGCAAATGTCCGCTTTCGAGGGTAAAACGGACATGGCGCGAACATACCAGAAGGAGAATGTCCGCTCTAACCCGAAGCGGACATTGTGGAACTTTTGTGAGCGCGTAGGAAATATCGACCCAGCAAACGCGCTCCGGCTACAGCGCGGACTGGATGGCCCGGAGCAGCTGGAAGCGCATCGCGCCGTTGTTGCTCCGCAGCGAGATCACGAAGCGTACCTGTCCGTGCCTGGAGGTGCTGGCGTAGCCCGCCAGCGTGCGGACGCCGTCGAGGGTGCCGGTCTTGTTTGCGCCGCCATCATGGCCGCGGAGCACGTCGGCGTGGGGCGCGAAAAGGTCGAGCACCTTGGCGAGGCCGCGGGCCATGAAGCGGTTGCCGCGGCTGATGCCCGAGCCCTCCTCGAGATGGATGGCTTCCGCGAGGTCGTGCGCGGCGAGCATCTCGCGCGCGACCTGTAGTGATTTCTCGAGGCTGACGGGACCGCCATGGCGGTGCCCGCCGATCTCCAGGAAGACCTGGTTGGCGATGTAGTTGTTCGAGCCGCGGAGCAGTTCGACGAGGATCTCCGAGAGGGTGCGCGACTGGCGGTGAATATAGACCGGCTCCAGGCCCTTGCGGACGGATCCGGTTGAAATCTGGCCCTTGACGCTGCCGCCGGCCCGCTCGATGAACGCGGCGATCAGCTCGCCGGCGTATTGCAGGCTCACCGCAGGGTCTTGGCTCAGACTGATGCGCCCGCGACCTTTTGGGCCCCGCGCCCGGAACTGGCTGATCGCCAGCGGGGTGATCGGGGTTTGCTTCTCGGCGGAGCGGACGCTATTGCCGCGGCGCTCGGCGTAGATCGTGTTGAAGTTCACCGCCAGAGCGGAGTTCAGGGCGTCGTAGGCCTCGTTGCTGTCCTCGATGCCCGGGATGCGGAGGTCGGCGGGGTAGTAGTTCGCGTCGAGCACGATGCCAGTGAGCGGGTGCTTGCCGACCGCGGCGACCAGCCGGGGCGCGAGCAGAGCCAGCTCTTCGGAGATCAGGAAGGGATCTCCGCCCCCTTGCACGTACAGCACCCGGTCGTCGTCCAGGTAGAAGCGGGTCTGGAAGCGGTAGTCATTGCCCAGGACCTCCAGCGCCAGCCAGGCGGTCACGATCTTGGTGATCGAGGCCGGGACGAATGGCTCGTCAGCGTTCTGGGCCACCAACTCATTGCCATCGGCGTCCATCACCAGCACCAGCCCCAACGGAGCCAGCGCCGCGACCTTCTCCTTGACACCGGCCAGGGCTGGAGCGGGCATTAGGAGGAGGGCAAGAAGGAGCAGGCGAGACCACATGGCGACTCCTGCATGGGATCGAGTCGGTGCCCGGTTCGGGAGCGTGCAAAGGAACTGCTGTGCGCGGGCTCGCTCTTTAGTTACGCACATCGCACATGAGCTCGGTTGGTCGAATCAAGACGATCTTCCTTACATGCGGAAAGCGTGTTTCAGTTACCAATACAAAGATCAAATGGGACCGTGGCAATCCGACCGGGCACGGCACTATCTTCATCGGGCCCGGTGGTGAGGTCTATTGTTACCTGCCACCTGGGGGAGGGTAGAAACACGCATTTTCGCCATTGCACTCACGTGCCGCCCGCCCGCTTCTTGCCCCAATTCGGTCCCGCGTCTGCCCCTAAGTGACCGCATCATTTGCAGCGTAACCACGAACCGATTGGGTTGGGGGTTCCGCTCAAGTGATCGAATCGATCATGTATTTCGGAATCGGGTTTCTGTTTGCAACCCTCATCGGGGTGGCCGTCATCCCGCTCGTCCACAACCGAGCAGTCCGGCTGACCATTCGGCGGCTGGAAGATTCGATCCCGCAGTCGATGACGGAGATCCAAGCCGACAAGGATGCGCTGCGCGCAGAATTCGCGATGTCGACGCGGCACCTCGAGATGAGCGTCGAGCAGCTCAAAAACAAGGCCGCCAACCAGCTTGCCGAACTCAGCCAGAAGGGCGCCGCCATCAACCGGCTCAAGATCGAACGCGAGGCACAGAAAGTCGAGGTCACCGCGCTCAAGATTGAGGTCGAGGCTCTCGAGGAGCGGCTCACCGCCGCCGGCAAGGAGGTCGAGGCGGCGGAAGGCCGGCATCATGAGGGCGGTGTCTCCCTTGTGCCGAGGGCGTGGCCGACAACCGAACTGGTAAAGGTGCCAACGGATTCTCTGCAGGGTCCACCACTAACTGACCAGCGTCATAAAGGCGAGCTCATTTCCTTTGCCCCGAAGGAGTGGCCGAAGGCTGAAGAGGCTCGGTCTGGCAGGACGGTGGGCGATCCGCTTGCCGGACTCGATTCATCTGACCAGCGCATCGGAATGGCTCGGGAAGGATCTGACTTTTCTGCTGGGTTAAAGGTACTGGAGCCGTCGATCCAAGTGTCTCCTCGCGCTTCCGGCTATCAGTTGGTGAGCAACAGGCCGTCGATTGGCAAGCGAATATCTCGAAGCTCTGCTCGCTTTGTCATTGCGGCTCTGATCGGTGTCGGCGCCACGTTTGCCTGGCAGTCCCGCGGTGACGAAGCAAAGGAGATGGTCAGGACCTGGGCTGCGTCATTTGGCTGGATGTCATCCGTCTCGACGACGAAGTTGTCGCCCGACATTGCAGCAAAGCAGGCGGGCTCCATCCCTGCCAGTCAGGAGTCCACGCAAGATGCCGCACCTGCGCAATCAGCGCCTGTCACCCAGAGACCATCGCCCGCCGCGACGGCAACTTCTCCTGAGTTGGTGAAACAGCTCGAGGAGGCCATGGAGCACGATCTCGCCGGTATGGGGCACAGCGTAGAGCAGTTACCTGCCAAGCAGGAACAGACGGCCCAAAATGTCGCAACACTGCAGGCGGTCGAGCACGATGGACAGAAGATGTCATTTCCCGCTTTGCAGACCCCGGAGAAGCTCACACCGACGCCGGAGACGAGACCAACAGCCATTGCGAACTGGATGCTTCGTGAAGTTATTGACGGCACGGCGGTCTTGCAGGGACCTAATGGCATCTGGAGGGTGACGCGCGGAGACACGGTGCCGGGACTTGGGAGAGTCAATGCTATTGTTCGCTGGGGCAATCGTTGGATAGTCGCGACTAGCAGGGGCTACTGTAAGAGCGCCCCGCCCAACCACGCAGTTCAAGATGGAACCTGCCAACTGTATGGCGCAAACTAGGGCGTGAACTCATCAACACGCTCACGCGGCTCACATCAGGATCCAGGAGGTCCTCGACGGACCAGCAGGGAAATATTGCGGAACAATTCGACAAAAGCATGAGGCCGCCAAATTGAGGCGACCTCAAAACGCAATCTAAATGCTACCTACCAACTATCTCCCAAACGTGGCACCGTCATTCTCGGACTCTAAGAGCGTGGCCATCACCGACAAGCCTATGGCCATCGCAATAACCACAGCCCAAATTTGAATCCACATAAACATGTGCCTCCTCGGCTGTGCGCTCCTCAACGCGTGGGGATTTAGTTTCGCCAGTGGAACTTGTAATTTATTTCAATTCCCGCTTTGTTCGCAATGGAACTTTGCCATGACCCAGCAGTATAAATGGCTATGGCGTTCCGGTGACTGAAAGACTGTCGCGCTCTCGTCGAGGCGGAAGGGTCGCATGGCTAGTCATCAGTCCGCTGTCCCATACTCACCGACACGCATCCGACTGCTGTGCCCCAAGTGCAGAGGAGCGATGATGGCGCTCGCTCTCATAGAACCCGATAAGCTGGGTTGGGAACAGCGAACATTCGAGTGCCAAAACTGTGGTCACACGTAAAGCTCGGTTGTCGAGATTAAGTAGGGACGCACTTATTTGCGTGGGCAGGTTGCTAAGGCTATGAGCCGCTACAAAGGCAGACAAAGCGCGAAAGCCATCGAGCAAGATTTACGTTGACATTGTTGTGCCAGAGGGCGGTCTCGGTATGACGTTAAACGCCATATACAAAGTTCATGGCCAGCATGGAATTGAATCGAAGCGTGGTCACGGGCGCTCGGCAGCGTCATTCGTTGGTGCTTCGCTGATCCGGGCCACTGCGTTCGCAAAGGAATTCGGCGCATAGTTCGGCGGTAGGCCCGCACCATACATCGTGGATGTTGGCCGAAATTTTTTTCTCTGGCTCCGATCTTACCACCGCAAACCCAGAAAAAATTACAAACTAAAATCCCTGTTCTACGTTGTTTGTTGCCTGCACCCGACTTCCCGCCCGCGCTCGCGCCAACGAGGAGCCGATGCCGATGTGGACCACGCTTTTCGCCGTCGTTTTCGTGATCGCGGTCGCCTTACAGTTGGCCGTACTGTCCCAGATCGATTAAGAAGCATGAAAGAAATTTTGCAAAAAGCCTGCCATTCATCGAGGTCTGACTGCGGCTCTTTCTCGGCGTCCTAATCATGGCAAACTGTCGATATTCTTTTCTCTTGCTGTCTCATGTCAGCAACGACAGATTGTATTTCCTCTCCCATTTGGATTCTATTTGCAAAAAATCTTATTGAATCAGCTGTGCGCCGCAATTCCTTTTCACAGCTTGGTGTTAAGTCCCGCTTGCCGCTGGACTCGTCGGCCTGCGGACCAGCATCGGAGGCCCTCGCCGGAGAGGTTTCGTTCACTTTTGCCTTATCAACCATAGGTGCCTTATCTTCCAGAGCTACAGGTGCCTTATCCCTCACAGCTACGGGTTTGGCTTCTTCTATTTGCGGAAGCCACATTGGTTTACTGATCAGTGCTGCAACGACGATCAGATACAACGGGATTAGTACATACAAGAGTTTGTCATGTCTCATGGCTCACTGGCCTTCAGCCGATCAAGACGGTGGCGGCTTGTGAAACGAAGATTCCCGCTATTGGCACAAAGCGGACAATCCAACCGCACCCGCGTTTGTCCGCTACTGGAGTAACAGCGGACATCCTACCCGGCAGTACAAATTTTTTGTTCCAGCGCCGCGTTGAGGCGAAGTGCATATTTAAGGGAGATTGAGTTTTATTGGCACATCCATAACGGCAGACAGCAGGAGCAAACAAATAGCTACTGTAAGAATGATAGCGACAATTGTTTCAATTTGTGGGATTTTAATAGCGCGGGGCATGATTTCCTCCAGCGCAATAACTCCGGTTAGTCGCCATGGTTCCCGATTGTGAGGTAACCGGCGGCGCATATCGACTCGGCCCTGTCTGTTAGTATCGACCGATGTTTGAGCAATTCGTTCAATATGTCCTGGGTGAGGCCCGTTTGATCGCGCAGGCTCCGCTGGTCTTTGGGGCGACTGTTTTGTTCCTGGGCGCAATAATCTGGGCGGCGCTGAGGTGGCGCTATTCCAGCATCATTGAATATAGGAACCGTATCATAGCGCTCTACAAAGCGCGGCTAAATGGTGCGACGCCAGATCAAGCCAAGGCCAAAATAGACAGCCTTGAGGGACAAGTGGCCAGCCTCAAAAACCGCGAATGGCCGAAACTTACGTCGGCCGCTGTGACAGATTTTGAAACTGTCCTTGCATCACAAGGATCTCATGTCGTTTCCGTTTTGCCACAGGACAGAGATTCGGTCTTTTTGGCTCGCGACCTAGTCGATGCGTTCAAGCGGATTGGCTGGAAAGCAAAGCGCGTTACGAGCATGGATGAAGTTCCTGACGGATTAAGCGTTTGGCCGGAGGACGATGTGGCCCGCGCTATATGTAATGCCCTGACGATGGCCACTGGCGCGCTAGTGACGCTAAGAGAGGACCGACATCTCAAGGACCAAGGCACTTATGCCATTGGCATAGGATACAAGTTGGACTGACGGCACGCGGCGGATCCGGGCTGGCGAAGTCGGTCGTTCTGTAAGCGGGCGACGCTAATGACGGCGGTCGAATTGCGCAGGGCCTGGCCAATAATTGCTCTCAATATCTTGGCAAACGTGATCACCTACTGGTAGAGCGTCGCTGGTCAACTAAGAGGGGTAAAGCGGACATCGAGATTGGAGGCTGCAATGTCCGCTTATGACCCAAAGCGGACTCGCGTGTTTTAAGGTGGCCCGCCTCAGTTCACCGCAAAGCAATAGAACAGGCCACTACCGCCGACGCGCTGCAAGTTTGCCGGAGCGCAGCCCGGCGTTTTGTGGGAATAATTCCAAAAGTTGGGACCGTTGGTGTTGCCGATCAGGTCGTGGTGGCCGACCACGGCGCTGCCCTGTCCGTTAGTGCTGCTCGTCCAGTTGCTGCAGGTCGCGTCGTCTGGCCCCGGAACCGCCGTGCCGTCCTGCTGGGTGCCGGTGAGCATGTCGTGTTGATTGGGCGTGTCGCTGCGACCCTTGACCGCCATGCCCGTCTCGTCGAGCCCGGTTTCCTTGTTGATCTTGTTGTTGCTGCTGTGCAGGTCGGCCACATTGGCCGCGATCTGCACGCCTTTGGCGTTGGACCACGGGCCGTTGCCGATACGGTCCTTAGCATTGACGCCCCCCGGACCCTGCGTCGAGAGATAGGCGTGCCAAGTCTTGCTGCCCGCGCCGGCGGCCTGGGCGAGGCTCTGGCATTGGCGGTCGGCGCCAGCGAGTCCGCCGAGGTCACCGCCCTTGCCGAGCCCGACGCTAGTGATGAAAAAGCTCATGGCATTTTGCTGCGCCTGCATGGGCGCGCTTGCGCCGAGAAGCAAAACTGCGACGGACGCAGCTACGGGTAAACTAATTGCCTTGGTCATTCCGGCCCTCCTTATTTTATTTCAGTTTAGCTACACATGGCCGCCAATTCAAAAACAACAGTTAGTGACAGAAAGTTCGCAAGTTTCAAAACAATGTCCGGACTTGGCACAAAGCGGGCATTCCAGTCGCACCCGCGTTTGTCCGCTATTGGAGTAACAGCGGATACTGGTCGGCAGCCCCAGTTCAGCGCACCGTCAGTGTGCCGCGCTTTTTTTTAGAAAAGCCGACAAACATTTCAGCAAAGGGTTTTTTATTACGCTATTTGGTGAGATTTGGAACTATTCGTACCAAGCGATGATTGAATCACACTTTCGTCACTCAATTTCCATTTTGTCGCGAATGTCATGGTGAAATTTTCCAGTTAGGCAATTCGATTCTATGGAGGATCACATGCGAATGTTGACCTCACCGCCTTCGCCCACTGCCGCCATTTCACACTGTCCGCAATGTGGCGCGATCATGCACATCAAGCTCATCGAGCCCGATCCGAAAGACCCATTAAACGCGCGACACGTTTTTGAGTGCGAGGAGTGTTGTTTGCCTCGCACCTATTCGTTTAAAAGGCCGCTTCAATAAAGCACTCACAGCGTGTGAGTTTCTACCGGCTCGTTCCATTGGCGGAACCACAGAGCAGGGCCGCAAGCCCAGGGCTTTGAACTTGCGGCCCCTAATCGCGCGACGGAGTAGGGGGCGTCCAAGTCGCGCGATCAGAATGGTTAAGCGAGATTGGCGTGTTTAGTTTCCGCTGGGTTTCTTCCGCGCGGAACTTATTTGGAAAGGGGCCGCGCGGTTACCTCCGCCGTTGCGGCCCCTTAATCGCACGACGATAAGAAACTGGAGGGAGCATCATCATGCGATCAGTGTCTTTAAGCGGGGTGGCTGGTTTTTTCGGCTACGGATGTTTCTGAGCGTGGGACGCCGGCTGCCCGAGCTGCTCATCCAGTCGAGTACATAAAGACGGATTGATGAAGATAAGTTGCTGCCCCGTTGGCGCGTTTTGTTGATCTCTATGACCGTATCAGACAGCGTCTCATGGTGGGCATCCGCGATCTCCTTCAGGGCGTCCGCCATATGACACGGCAGCCGCGCTTCGAACGAGCGTCTTAGATGTCGAGGAGCGCTCTCATACGACGAAGCTTGTGCAGACGCTGCGTCAAAGAGCTCTTTTTAATCGGCATTTTCCGGCGAGTGATTTTCGGCGGTCCTAGCTTGCCGGTATCAATCATCACGTTCGTAAGCCAGACCTGCCGCCAATTAATCTCGTCGGCGCTTCGATCTAGTTCGGCAGTACCAACTTCCGTTTCGGGCATGGCACACCTCTTGGCGTTTGCGGACTAAGCTCCGGAGCAACAGAAAGCTTCCATCCCAGTGGCGCCGATACTGGTTCCGCGCTGCTCTCGGGCTAATTGAACGCGCGACCTAAAAGATTGTTCCGACTAGAAGGTCGATGCGCCGATAGTTCCATCCGTTCGGAAGTCAAAAACGATCGGCGGCCTCTTTCTTTTTTCCGAACGGGTTACAGGACGCGATGTCCCCTAGCGACTCATTCTTACCCCGCAGCTCATGAGAACTGTATGAGGCGCAGCGTTTTTGATGAAGAGGCCGCCTCAGTTGGCGGCCTCTACGTTTGCTTCCTTGGGCGAACGTTGGTCTTTCGCTTATCCCCGGCCAAGTCTGATTTTTATCCAGTGCTGGAGCATCGGAGTTAGAACACACGTCAATGCGAACGCAACAATGACAAGCCGAGCGGTAAAATGAGGGCCCATGCCCTTGGCGCATGAATTAATTCCGATCCACAATCAACTACGGATGTTTACTTAATGCGCGAGCCACAATGTTCTCATCACTGTTCCTTATCGATTTTAACTCGCATTTCTAGGTGAGAACGGCAGCAATACAGGCAGCGAACGTCGATCTCTTCTGCTTTGGATCGAATGATCTCGCCAGGCATTTCACAAAAAGATGGAGGACCATCTTTTCGACGCCCTGGGACTCAATGGACGGCGATTGGGAGGCTGGGCCCCATTACACTGGTGCTTCCGCTGGCCTGGTCTGCCAAGTGGAGCCGGTCGCCCACATTCTCTCGCGTATTGAGGCCGACGCAGAAGCGACCCTTAAACGAGTCCAGCCTACATAATGATTGTCCGCTATTGGCACTTAACGAACAATCCAGTTGCGTCCGCGTTTGTCTGCTTTTGGATTTTTCATCAAATGGCCTTAAATTTTCGTCACAAACCGTGACTTGCCGATATATTGGCGTGTCCAGGAGCCTCGCTCATGTGGAAGAAAGCGTCCGTCTGCGCGGCCGTGCTTATGATTGCCGGACTGATGATCGCCTATGCGCAGCAACGTCCTGGAGAGTCTGGTGCTAACGCAGACGACAAAGACGCCAGTGAGGGCTCACTGCAATCGGTACGACCCTCGTTCAATATGGAGGATAGGGCCGCGTTTGCCGATGCGCGTATGGCGGCGCTTCATGCGGGACTGAAACTCAACGCAGATCAGGAAAAGATGTGGCCAGCCTTTGAACAGGCACTGCGTGAGCTTACGCAGTTGCGGACCGATCGCTTTACGCGCGATCAACAGCCATCCTCTGACCCTGTTGCGCGACTGCAGCGCTTGGCCGATGCCTTAAGTACGCGTGGCACCACTTTAAAGCGTCTCGCGGATGCATTGGCACCGCTTTATCAGAGCCTCGACGACGGACAGAAGCGCCGTTTTACGATACTGGCGCGGTTCACGACGATCGGTTTCGCCCTGCCATATGCCGGTTGGATGCGGTCGCATCACGGCGTGATCCGTGGCGGCGATGATCTTGATGGTGGCCGTTACCGCTTCGACGACGATGAGGACATGCGGGATTAGCAATACTTGGAGACTTCGAAATCGAGCTCTGTCCTGAGAGAGAAATTGCGCGCAACCCCGCGCTCTGCATAACGCCGGAACTTGGCCCGGGACGGTTTGTCCGCTAATGACCCAAAGCGGACATGCAGGTGCTGGCCTGTTTTGGCTCTAACTCACCTACCTTTGAAATAGCGAGCGGCCTATTTTGATTTAACTCGACCGTTTTTAATGGCCCCTGAATTCTGGTTCGTCGCGATGATGCTTACCGCGCTGGCGCTGGTACCCGGGACATTGGTCGGCGCTGGTGCTGAATGGCTAGGTCGCGAAAGACCCAAGCGGACATTCTGCTCACGGATCGTCTCTCCGTAGCTGGACTGAAGATTGACCTTTCAACCCCATTGCCAGGATGATGTCGCCGACCGAGTTCTGCTCGCGTTTCAAGAGCCAATGGAGATCAGGCATGTCAAACTTCAATGTCGGCTTTGTCATTTTCCCTGATCTGACGCAGCTCGACTTTACAGGCCCGTTGCAGGTCCTTGCCAGGTTGCCTCAATCGACAACCCACATCGTTGCCAAGTCGGAAGACCCCGTGCCCAGCGATTGCGGACTCAGCCTCGTGCCGACGCGCACTTTCGCGAACTGTCCGCCCCTGGATTTGATCTGCATTCCCGGTGGCAGCAGCGGTGTTGTTGAAGTGATGGGCGATCGCGACACCATACAATTCGTTCGTCGGCAGGCCGGCACGGCGAAGTACGTGACCTCGGTGTGCACCGGTGCCTTTGTGCTCGGCGTCGCTGGATTGCTCAAGGGGCGCCGTGCAACCACACATTGGGCCTTTACCGAACTACTGCCACTGGTCGGCGCTACGTATGAAAGGGCCCGCATCGTCAAAGATGGCAATGTAATCACGGCGGGCGGCGTCACGTCAGGGATCGACTTTGGCCTCAGTGTGGTGGCCGAGATTGCTGGCGACACAGTGGCTCAGACGATCCAACTGGGCATCGAGTACGATCCAGATCCGCCATTTAGATCCGGCCATCCCGATCGTGCGCCCGACGCTGTCAAAGCCACGCTTTTGTCCCGGTATGAAAAGGCTAGAACGGCATTTCGCGACGGGATCACTCGCTCATCGAGAATATGATCCGCTAGGCTCTGCTCTCCGCTTTTTCTGCAACTCGGAATGTCTGCTTTTTGCACAAAGCGGACATGTTGCTTGGCGCGCGGAATGTCCGCTACTTGCCGCTCCGCAGAGCAAGGTGTCACCAGACGCCGGGTACCAGCCGGTATGGCACGCGGGCCGCATAGTCGGCATAACCGGGCAGGTCACGCTGCAACATCCGATCTTCAACTATGGTGCGCCACACCAGCAGGGCGAGAGCGATTGGGGCGATGAAGGTCGAAATCCATGAGCCGAGCGCAAGGCCGCTGGTGACTGCGGCGAGCAGGCTTGCCGTGTAGCCGGGATGTCTGACGAAGCGGTAAGGGCCGCCGCTAACCACGGTGTGGCCGCGTTCCGACTGGATTCGCGGAATCGATGAAAAGAACCGGTTCACGTACATGGCCCAGACGAACACGATCCATACCAAGGCGAACAGGATCATCGCCGCTACTTCCAGTCCAGCCGGAAGTGCGTCACTAAGATGGAAGTGCCCACGATCGAATCCCGCCACTACCCAGTGCAGGAACATGACGATGATCAGCGGTAGAAAGTGCCAGCCCACGCGACGGCCGCCCGGCCGCATCCGCTCCTGCATAAGATCG
The DNA here is from genome assembly GCA_049802775.1 of Pseudolabrys sp. GTDB lineage: Bacteria > Pseudomonadota > Alphaproteobacteria > Rhizobiales > Xanthobacteraceae > Pseudolabrys. The sequence goes on from JBARNC010000282.1 coordinate 17,244, forward strand.
GTATCCAGAATGGTGAGCGATAATGCCGAGACGGTCGCTATGATGGCGATGTAGACCCAGAACTCGATGATGTCGATGCGGCCCGCCACACCGAACAAGGTCGCAGCCAACATGATCACAAACACGAGCGACTGGACGGAGGCTTGCAGTCTGATCGTCATTGGAAGATTCATGTTGCTGATGTCGAACTGGGTATCGCACGCGGCTTATAACCAACACTCAA
>JBARNC010000283.1:0-2163 GCA_049802775.1 Pseudolabrys sp.
GGCGCGGCGAGCGGGGGTCGCTCCTAGTTTGCTGTTCAATTGGCGCCGGCGAATGCTCGAAGGCGGGCTGCTGGCCACATCATCGATCGCCGCGAGATTGGTGATGCCGGCGCATTCGACCACATGACCGACGAGGAACTGGTGGCCGAGACCGTGAAGAAGGCGCGTGAATTGGGCTTTGCCGGTCCGCGGCTGGGCAGGGCGGCCTCAAACCTGACAGGCAATTACAGTAAAAGCGGGCTTGGGCTGCTGGCTAGGCCGTCAGCTCCCGCTTGATCCTGTGAACGGTGCCAACGCCGAGCCCAACGAGCTTGGCCACCTTCCCGATGCCGGTGCCCTTGGCTAGTTCCTCACGCGCCTTGGCTTCCAGCTTGAGAACCTTCTTACCCCGGCTGCCCTGGCGGCGACCAAGCTTTTTACCTTCTGCCTTGGCCCGCTGAAGGCCCGCCTTCACCCTTTCCTGAATCATTGCGCGTTCAAATTGCGCGAAGATGCCGAGCATGCCGAACATGGCTTCGCCTGATGGCGTCGAGGTGTCTAAGCCTTGTTGGTGCAAATAGAGGTCGCAGCGCTTGGCCTTTAGGTCGCTGAGGAAATCGATGAGACCCTTGAGTGAGCGGCCCAGGCGATCAACTGACCAAGCGGCCACCATGTCGATTTCACGGCGAGCGATAGCCTTGAGCATGGCATCATAGCCGGGCCTATGCTCGCGGCCTTTCGCGCCGGATACGCCAGCATCCTCAAAGAATTTGACGATGTTCCAGCCATTGCGCTCAGCGACCTCTTTCAATTCCCGGCGTTGATTACGCGTGGTTTGATCGCTTGTGCTGACTCTTAAATAGATACCCACGTTGCGGATGCGCTTGGCTGCACTCATGGCAATGCCCTCCACTCATATGGAAATAGCAGCGTCTATACAATCAAACAATTGTTATTTAGATACAGGCATTGAGAAATACATGGTCTGATTTCATTGAGGAATATACGACCTTAAAAATCTGGTTTGATTGTATGGCTCAGCAATTCCTGTAATCAGGGGCAATGGCATGGATAGTTGACGACGGCTCACTGCCTTGTCCGGTTTGCGGAATACCGATGGCGTGCGTGATGGTTCAGCCGAGGATCGCGGCGTTCACCGAACGATACACCTATCGATGTTTCGCCTGTGGCGACACACGCACAATCGAGGAGAAGACAACTCAAGCCGCTTGGCCCCGTCCCTGGGCATTGCGCTGAGAGCAGATGCCCTTCGTTGCCTTTGGCAGACTCATGGATTCTGCCGAATCGATGACTCAGACAGCCCAGCGAGGCGGAAAGCCACTCAGCGGCCTTCCTTGAGTCAAAGCGCCCGATTTCTGAAACTGGGTCCGGTACAAGACCGGGGCTTCGCTAATGAGCCCGGAGTCCCATGATAATTTTTACTTCTAGTCCGATCCTTTCGCACTGCAACCGGATAGCGAAGGCGAGGACTGAGGCGGCGGTTTCGCAATGTCACGCGACGGTGCGATCATATTCAGCGATCTCATCGGCAAGCTCGATGTGCTGTACGTTCATTGTGAGAAATGCGGTCGCGCGGGCCGCTACCAGCTATCGCGGTTGCTTGATGAGCGCGGACATCGGGCAAAGCTGATCGACTGGCTTGATGAGATAACCGCCGACTGCCCAAAGAAGATTGCACACAATATGAACGATCCATGCCGCGCACGGTGCCCGGATTTGCCGAGGGTGTTGTAGCGCACGGTGCGCCAGCAAGGAGTGGATTTCAAAAAAGCGGTGGCTGGGCTACTTAGTGGGCTTCCACTCGCGTGCCAGCTTCTGCGCTTCGGCTATCTGCGCAGGTGTCATGAACCGTGCGACAATGTCTCTGTATTTTACCGCCGCTAGATCGCCAGATCGAACCACTTGTGTGCCTCCACTAAGTCCTTAGGAACGCCGCGGCCGTGGGCGTAGATAAGCCCCAAAGTATACTGGGACGAAGTGTGGTTCTGATCGGCAGCCTTACGATACCACTTCGCTGCCTCGGCGCTGCTCTGCGCCACGCCCTGACCGAAGTCATACATGATCCCGAGATTGTACTGGGCACGAGCGTCACCTTGATCGGCTGCCTTGCGATACCAAATCGCCGCCTCCGCATCGTTCTTCGCTACGCCTTGGCCGGTTTCA
>JBARNC010000284.1:0-2382 GCA_049802775.1 Pseudolabrys sp.
AGCGAAAACCCTTCGATGTAGCTATCGTAGCGTCGAGCTAACAGCAGGGCGGTTTCCAACACTGATTGCATGCCATCATGCTTTTCTATCGGCACTAAGATGGTTTTCATACTCATGATCGCCTCCAACAGCTTGATCACTGTAGCGCGCGGGTCACACCCCGGTTGAATCTCGGCGTTGCAATTAAAGTCACGTTGACAGCACCGAGGGGCAGGCCTAATTTGAATATGTAAGTTTGCGAAATCAGACGCGGAGGTCTGTATGGTACCACCGGGTCAGAATGCCGCTACAACCGCCAGCGCAAACGTTCGGGCGCTGGCGTAGCGGCGCATCTACGAACGGAACGCCGGGAGCGGCCTTCGCGGGTCGCATCAGTTAGGCAAGACCCCAATTCGGCCGTTCCCGACGCTCATCTTAGTTGTCTTTCTAAATTTCAATCTTTTCTTTCTGCGCACACGTCAGTTCGTGAATGTCCGCTATTGGGGCTAAAGCAGACATCGCGACTAGAGCGCGTGTCCGCTTTTGACCCAAAGCGGACATTGATCGCTGCAATGGGACTTGTGGCTCCCTCTTTCGGTCTGCCCATTTGACACGGTACGATGCCGTGTCCTGAGACTTGGGGGAGGCAATGGCACGGCGCGGCAAAGCAGGCGGCAAACCAGTTCAAACGCGACGCCGTAAGACGGAAGCGCGAAAGCGCGGCAATGCGTCAAAGATCGCCCGTCATCGCGGATCGTCTGCTGCGTCGATCAAGACGACCTGTTGCATCGCCGGTGGCGGGCCCGCGGGTATGATGCTCGGATTTCTGCTGGCGCGCGCTGGCTTAGCCGTAACGGTGCTGGAAAAGCACGCTGATTTCCTGCGCGACTTCCGCGGCGATACCGTCCACCCGTCAACGCTCGAGTTGATGTCCGAACTCGGCCTGCTCGATGAGTTTCTCAAGATGCCGCACGAAAAAGTCGATCATCTCACCGGTCAAATTGGCGCCGAACGCATCACCATCGCCGACTTCTCGCACTTGCCGACCCACTGCCGATTCATTGCGCTGATGCCGCAATGGGATTTTCTCAATTTCCTTGCTGCGCAAAGCAACCGCTATCCAAACTTCGATCTGCGCATGCGGACGGAAGCAACTGACCTGATCGAGGAGGGCGGGCGCGTCGTGGGCCTGCGCGCAAAGGCGCCGGATGGTGATCTCGAAATTGGCGCCGACCTCGTTGTGGGGTGCGACGGTCGCCACTCCACCGTGCGTGAGTGCGCTGGACTACGGGTTGACGATATTGGTGCACCGATCGACGTACTTTGGTTCCGAATTTCTCGGCGCAGCGAAGATTCTTCGGAAACTTTCGGTCATATCGCGGTCGGCCGCATGATGGTCATGCTCAATCGCGGCGATTACTGGCAATGCGCCTATGTAATCCCGAAGGGCAAGATCGACGACATCAAGCAAAAAGGGATGCCGGCGTTTCGCGACAGCGTCGTTTACATGTCGCCGTCGTTGCGCGACCGCATTGACGAGATCAAGAGCTGGGACGACGTCAAGTTGCTGACGGTAGCGGTGGACCGACTGCGCGAATGGCACCGGCCAGGACTCATCTGCATCGGCGACGCGGCCCATGCGATGTCGCCGGTTGGCGGCGTGGGAATCAATCTGGCGGTTCAGGACGCGGTTGCCACGGCGAACATTCTGGTCGAGCCGCTCAGGGCCGGCCGCGTCACGCGCGGGCACCTCCAGGCTGTGCAGCGGCGACGGAGCCTGCCGATGCGGGCAATCCAATGGATGCAAGTGCAGGTTCAGAACAACGTTCTGGCCCCCGCGTTGGCAAGTGCGCAACAGCCCGCCGTGCCATTCGCGATCAAGCTGCTGCGCTGGTTCCCGGTGTTGCGAAGAATTCCAGCGCGCCTGGTGGGGATGGGGATCAGGCCTGAGCGCATCCATACGCTGGAGGCGGCAGCTTAAGATGTTACCCCGGTGGGCGGCAATGTCTGCTTTCGGGGGTAATGCGACTGGCGGTTATGTCCGCTTATGACCCAAAGCGGACATCAGGACTGACCAGCGGTTGAAGTCAGTTGTGTACCATTTCTCGCTCGCCGCCCGGTCGTAAGCTGATATGATTTAGTTGCAAAAGGCGTGGTCCTTCGGGGGGGCACATGCAACGGCGCGAGTTCATCAAGGCACTCGGCGGAGAGGCAGTCGGGTGGCCGCTTGGTGTACGCGCCGACGAGACCAGCGACCGTTCAGTGAGGATCTCTGTTGGACAATAGGCGCAGGAGAGGCAGAGCTGATCGAATTCGCGTTGCGGGCGGGGAGCGACACGACGCGCAGCTCGTTGCGCGGAAGTTTCGCGTCGGCCTAGCTGTGGTGTTATCGGTGATCAAGCG
>JBARNC010000285.1:0-15534 GCA_049802775.1 Pseudolabrys sp.
CCATGTTCAGCGCGGTCATGCGGAACGGATAGGCCTGAAGCTGGAACGCTTTCTGCCCGCCAAAAAACGACTCGCGCGCGAGCGCATAGATTTCCTGGATCTGCTCGTCGGTCATCGCGTAACAACCGCGCGAGGAGCAGTCACCGTGCACCATCAGCTCCGAGCCGGTGTAGCCCATCGCGCGGTCATAGGCGTTCGGATAGCCAGTGTTGAAGGCGAGGTAGTAGTTGGAGTTCGGATTCATCTGCCCGGGCGTGATAGTGTAGAAGCCTTCTGGCGCCTGACGGTCGCCTTCTTTCTTCTTGGGGCCTAGATCACCCGACCAGCGACAAATCGGATAGGTTTTCAAGAGTACGAATTGGCCATCGCGGTTCTGCTTCCAGATCTCCATCTCCGCTTCTTCCTTGAAGATGCGGGCGAGAATTGGAGATTCCTTGTCCATATTTTTCGCCGCCATCTCGGCGAGCGTCTTTTCGGAAAGCGGAGCTTGTGCACGGCCGGTAGGGACAATGGTGTCGGGGTCGCATCCGGCAAGGGCAATCGCAGCGGCGACAGCCGCGGACGCCAGCAGCGCGCGAGCAAAAGGTCGATTCAAACCTGGTACTCCCCGAAAGGGCGGGCCCTCATTGAGTAATCGTTATCCTTAAGATGTGGCATCTGCAAGGCGGTCCGAACTATGCTAGACTACCGCTAAGCCTATGGTAAAGCAAAAGTAAACGGCCTGTGATTTAGCTGACGGCGCGACCCATTGTGAGGAACTTCTCGCGCCGCTGCATGCGCACTGCCTCGCGGTCGAATCCCCGCAATTCTGCAAGGGCCGTAGCAATAGCCTCACCGGTTGCGTCGATGGCAGCCTGCGGATTGCGGTGGGCGCCTCCAGTCGGCTCCGGTACCACGCTGTCGATCACGCCGAAACGTACCATGTCCTGCGCGGTGATCTTCATGCTGGTCGCTGCCTCCTGCGCCTTGGCCGTATCGCGCCACAGGATCGAGGCCGCGCCTTCCGGCGAGATCACGCTATAGATGGCATGCTCAAGCATTAGCACACGATTGGCGGTGGCAATCGCGATAGCGCCGCCGGAACCGCCCTCGCCCAGTATCACCGCGATGTTCGGTACGCCGAGTGAAAGGCAGGTCTCGGTCGAGCGCGCTATCGCTTCTGCCTGGCCACGCTCTTCGGCCCCGATGCCAGGATAGGCGCCCGCGGTGTCCACCAGCGAGATCACCGAGATGCCGAAGCGGTCGGCCATTTCCATCAGCCGAACTGCCTTTCGATACCCTTCTGGGCGCGCCATCCCAAAATTATGCTTGAGGCGGCTTTCGGTGTCGGAGCCTTTTTCATGGCCGATGACACAGACGCTTTCGCCGCGAAAGCGGCCGAAGCCACCGACGATTGCAGGGTCGTCGCCGAATTTGCGGTCACCGGCGAGTGGGATGAAATTGCTGACCAGCCCTGCGATAAAGTCGAGGCAGTGCGGCCGTTGCGGATGCCGTGCAACCTGAGTCTTCTGCCAGGGTGTGAGCTCTGCATAGAGCTCTTTCAGCGCTACTGCAGCTTTCGACTCGAGCCGATTGATTTCCTCGGTAATGGCGACTGCGCTGCCTGTCTCGCCCATCGCGCGTAATTCCTCGACCTTGGCCTCGAGTTCGGCCACCGGTTTTTCAAAGTCGAGATAACTGCGCATTGGGTTCGGGCGAGAGTGTTTTCAGGGCGAACTGACGCGGGCGAAGCCTCTAAGTCAAGCAAACGGGTTAATTTCGCTTTTACGAATGTCTTTGGCTAGCTGTCCGCCAATGGATGCAGGTCGCGCACCAGCGTTTTCAGCCGTTCTTCCAGAACGTGGGTATAGATTTGCGTGGTCGAAATATCCGCGTGCCCAAGCAAGGTTTGCACCACGCGCAGGTCCGCGCCGTTGTGTAGCAGATGGCTGGCGAAGGCGTGGCGCAGCACATGCGGGCTCAAGCGGTTGGGCTGAAGGCCACAGGACTGACCGAGTGCCTTAAGGTCGCGTGCAAAATGTTGACGGGTCAGGTGGCCCTGCTCACCAAATGACGGGAATAGCCATTTCGACTTCGCCTTGCGCTCAGTTGTGGTGCACAGTTCGAGATACTCGGACATGGCGCGTTTGGCCTGCTGGTTGAGCGGTACGAGCCGTTCCTTGCCGCCCTTGCCGCGCACAACCAACATACGCTGATCGCGCTGCGCCGCCGACGCCGGCAATGCCACAAGCTCGGACACGCGCAGACCTGTGGCGTAGACCACTTCCAGCAGACATAGCAGGCGCGTTGCCCGCAAGCGCTGAGCCAGCGGCTGCTCGGCATTATCACTGTTCGCCCGCGCTTGCGCCAGGAGCTTATCGACGTCGGCAATCGAAAGCACTTTGGGGAGAGGGCGCGCATGCTTCGGTCCCTCCAGCACCGCGGCCGGATCGTCGGCGCGTTTTCCCTCAGCGTAGAGAAACTTGTAGACTTGGCGCACCGCCGACAAGCGACGCGCGAGCGATGACGCCTTGAAGCCCCGCGCGGAGAGACTCGCAATGAAGGCGCGCAGGTCGTCGGTTGTCGCATTGGCGATTGTCCGGCCTGCGGCGCGCAGATGTGCTGACAAGTCGTTCAAATCGTTGCGATAGGCGGAAAGCGTGTTCTCGCCCGCGCCGCGCTCGGCTGCGAGCATGTCGAGAAACAATTCGACCAGCGCTTCATTGGATGATCTTGGCCGGCGGGTCATCGCCTCGCCTTGTCTCCGGCATCAGTGATTCTTTAGAAACTTGTCGGGTGGAATAGTCACGATGATTTCGCGTGGCTGGTATTTAACAAAGGTGGCAAGCGAGAACACCGCGCCGTAACCAAGCCCGACGAGCAAGCCGAGAAAGACCAAAAATCTGAATAGACTCGGCATGATCAAACCCGGCAAACGTCCGTGCATCAGCGCCTAGCGATTTTAGGCGAGTTACGACCACGTTCCGGAACCGCTGACAAGACTGTCCTCGCGGTGTCGCGATTACTGGTATAGGGAACCGTGGATTCGCTTCGGAACTATAGCATGGTTAACGGTGCCATTCAAAAACCAGCAGAAAATGGCCTGGAATCGGCGGTGGTCCGTGCGCTTGGCAGCCGCTCTATTGTGCTCGTTGGCATGATGGGTGCAGGCAAATCTTCAATCGGCCGAAGGCTTGCGGGACGACTCGGAATTCCATTCATTGATGCCGATTCCGAAATCGAGAGCGCTGCAGGCATGACCATTCCAGAAATTTTCGACAAGCATGGCGAGCCATATTTTCGCGCCGGCGAGGCGCGCGTGATTGCACGATTACTGGACAATGGCCCACAGGTTCTGGCAACCGGCGGCGGCTCCGTGATGGACGCACAGACTCGTGCGTTGATAGGGGAAAAAGGTGTTTCGATATGGCTAAAGGCCGATATCGACGTGTTGCTTAAGCGGACCAAGCGCCGCAACGACCGCCCGCTGGCGGAAAAAATCAAGGATCTCCTGCCGGTGCGCGAGCCGCTTTATGCAAAAGCCGACATCATCGTGCAGTCGCGCGACGAACCGCACGATACCATTGTCGATGAGATCATGACCCAGTTGCCGAGACGCCTTGGTCTCGGCGTGGAGAAACCGTCATGACCGCGCCATTGCGACAGAGCGAACCGAGCGTGGTGAGGGTCGCTCTGGGTGTGCGCGCCTACGATATTGCGATCGGCCACGGGCTGCTTGCAACTTTGGGTGAGCACATCAATGCGCTTCGGCGCGGCGCCCGGGTTGCGATCGTCACCGACGAAGCTGTCGCCAAACTTCATCTTGGCGCAGCCGAAGCTGCGCTTAAGTCCTCCGGCATCGGCAGTATACGTATCGTTGTGCCGCCGGGCGAAGGCTCCAAGAGTTATGCGGCATTCGAGCAAGTTTGCGAGGCCGTTATCGCCGCTCGCGTCGAGCGAAATGATCTCATTGTTGCGTTAGGCGGTGGCGTAATCGGCGACTTGGCGGGTTTCGTGGCCTCTTGCGTGCGACGCGGGCTCGATTTTGTGCAGGTGCCAACGACGCTTCTCGCCCAGGTCGATTCGTCGGTTGGTGGTAAGACAGGTATCAACTCCCGCCAAGGTAAAAATCTGATTGGCGCTTTTCACCAGCCGGTTCTGGTGATCGCCGATACTGCTCTGCTCGACACATTGGCAAAACGCGAATTCCGCGCCGGCTACGCCGAAGTTGCCAAATACGGTCTGCTCGGCGATGCAGCGTTCTTCGCCTGGCTTGAGAAGAACTGGCAGGATGTGTTTGCCGGCAGTCCGGCGCGCGAGCATGCGATTGCAGTCTGCTGCCGCGCCAAGGCTGGCATCGTTGCGCGCGACGAGCGCGAGACTGGCGAGCGCGCACTGCTCAATCTTGGCCACACTTTCGGCCATGCGCTGGAAGCCGGCTGCGGGTTCTCCGATCGCTTGCTGCACGGGGAGGCAGTGGCGCTGGGAATGGCTCTGGCGTTCGAATTTTCCGCTCATAAAGGGCTGATCGCGGCTTCGGAGGCCGCGCGTGCCTCCGCCCATCTTGCAGTGGTCGGGTTGCCCACCCATCTGAAGGATGTCTCCGGCGGCGTACCGGCTGTCGACACTTTGATGGATCTGATCGCTCAAGACAAAAAGGTAAGGCGCGGCACGCTCACCTTCATTTTGGTGCGTGGCATAGGCCAGGCTTTTGTCGAGAATAATGTTGATGCTGCTGAGGTACGTGCTTTTCTTGCCCACAAACTCGCTTAAGCGATGACCGCGAACGACTGGATTTCAATTATCGTCGTTTTGATCTGCCTGCTGCTTTCAGCCTTCTTCGCCGGCAGTGAAACCGCGTTGACCGCTTCTTCCCGCGCCAGCATGGTGCGCCTCGAAAAGCATGGAAATCGGCGTGCGACGATCGTCAACCGACTGTTGCAGCAGCGCGAGCGATTGCTTGGCGCGCTGCTTTTCGGCAACAACGCAGTCAATATTGCCGCGTCGGCGCTCGCGACCGGCGTGCTGCTGAGTTGGTTTGGCAATGCCGGCGTGGTCTATGCCACGGTGGTCATGACAATAGTCGTCGTCGTGTTCTCCGAGATTCTGCCGAAGACGGCGGCATTCAATGCGCCCGATCGGATCGCGCTCGCGGTTGCACGCCCGATATATTGGTTCGTCAAATTATTCGGCCCGGTTCTGATGGCGGTCGAAGCGTTGGTACGCTGGCTCCTTAAGCATGCGGGGATGGCGGTCGGCGACGATCAGCAGGTTCTCTCCGCGCGCGAGGCATTGCGCGGTGCGGTCGATCTACTCCACCGTGAGGGCGATGTGGAAACACTCGACCGCGATATGTTCGGCGGCGTGCTCGATCTACGTGAACTGGTGGTTTCTGACGTGATGATCCATCGGACGAACATGATCACGCTCGACGCCGACGGTTCGCCGGAAGACACGGTCAATGCAGTTATTGCTTCGCCGGTTACGCGTCTGCCGTTGTGGCGCGGAAATCCGGAAAACATCATTGGCATTTTGCATGTGAAGGACCTTTTGCGCGCGTTGCATGCGGTCGATGGCGACGCCGCCAAGGTCGACATCGCATCGTTATTGACGCCGCCCTGGTTTGTACCTGACACGCGGCCTGTCTCGGAGCAGCTCAAAGCGTTCCGCCGTCGTAAGACACCATTCGCGCTCGTGGTCGACGAATACGGTGAAGTCGAGGGCCTGGTGACGCTCGAGGATATATTGGAGGAAATCGTCGGCGACATCACCGACGAGCATGATGTCGCCATGCCGGGCGTGCGGCGCCAGCCTGATGGATCGGTCAATGTCGACGGGGCAGTGCCGATCCGCGACTTAAACCGCGTGATGGATTGGAATCTGCCCGACGAGGAAGCGACCACAATCGCTGGTCTCGTCATCCATGAGGCGCGCTCGATTCCGGAAGTGGGTCAGAGTTTCACCTTTCACGGATTTCGATTCAGAGTGTTGCGGCGTGCACGTAATCGCATCACCGCATTGCGCATTCAACCTCTCCCGCGTGTTCAGCGGGCGAAAACAGCCTGAGACCTAAACGCCACCTTCGCCGGGGGCGGCGGCATATATAGCGAGCGCATGGATACCGGCTGTGAGCTCGGCTGAAAGCAATTGATTAATCATCCGGTGGCGTTCGAGCCGGGTCTTTCCTTTGAACGCTTCCGACACGATATAAATGCGGTAGTGAGTTTGCCCGCCCGGCCGGTGCCCGGCATGGCCTTCATGCTGGTGGGATTCATCCAGCACTTTGAGGCTGTGCGGCGCGAAAGCCTCGGTCAACTTCTTTGTGATGAGATCGGCGGTCCGCATGTCGCCCGCTTAGGAGAGGGCGGCCCGCCGGTCAATGGCTGGAATCTAGCCATACAATCAAGTCTTGAAGGTGTCACCGGCAAAAGCGCATAATGTTCGGTCATGAAACTCGACTCACCCATCTTTGACCGCATCCGCGTCAAGCCGGAAAAGGATCGCCGTCCGAAAACAGGCGGACCAGGTTGCGAATGGCATGGCTGCAAGGAGAAGGCGACCCACCGTGCGCCAAAAGGCCGCGGACGCGAGAAGGATTATTGGCGTTTCTGCCTCAATCACGTGCGCGAATACAATCAGTCATACAATTTCTTCGCCGGCATGAGCGATGCTGCTGTGATGGCCTATCAGAAGGACGCGCTCACTGGGCATCGTCCGACCTGGAAGATGGGAACTGGCAAGGGCACGGTGCGGCCGGACATGCGTGCTTTCGGCAGTCATGCCGGTCCGTTCGGATTGTTCGGCGAAGGGGTGCGGGCGGAACAACAGGCGCGCGCAGAAACCCGTCCGATCCGCAACGCAGAGCGCAAGGCGCTCGATACGCTCGGTCTGGACGTTGGTGCTACCTCGCAGCAAGTGAAGACGCGTTTCAAGGAACTCGTAAAACGGCACCATCCGGACGCCAATGGTGGCGACCGATCTACCGAGGACCGGCTGGTGGAGATCATCCAATCGTACAATTACTTGAAATCGGTAGGGTTCGGCTGACCAGCTAGTTATGTGCCCGAACAACCCAGCCCCGCCTTCCGCACAGGACTAATCGCACCTATCTTATTGAAATAATTGATGGTGCTATTCGGTAGCGGCGGGTTTTTCGCCGTCTTGGCCTCTGCTAAGTTGCCGCCGCCATCAGCCGGACCGTATGAGTCGGACCAAATCAGGGGCTTCGGCGTTCCGAAGTCACGGAGGGCCAATGACCGCCGTAGTGCAAGAAGTTGCCGGCCTGCCAGACATGAAGGTGTCAGTCAGGCAGGTTTTCGGAATCGACAGTGACATGGAAGTGCCGGCCTATTCCAAGGCCGACGAGCATGTGCCCGACATCGACTCCGACTATCGTTTTGACCGTCCGACGACGCTCGCCATCCTCGCTGGCTTTGCCAAGAACCGCCGCGTGATAGTTACCGGCTACCATGGCACCGGTAAATCCACTCATATCGAGCAGGTCGCGGCGCGGCTGAACTGGCCTTGCGTGCGCGTCAATCTCGACAGTCACATCAGCCGTATCGACCTGATCGGCAAGGATGCCATCGTCATCAAGGAAGGCCAGCAGGTCACCGAATTCCGCCAAGGCATTCTTCCTTGGGCGCTTCAAAACAACGTCGCTCTCTGTTTCGACGAATACGATGCCGGGCGTCCGGACGTGATGTTCGTCATCCAGCGCGTGCTCGAGGCCTCCGGGCGACTGACATTGCTCGACCAGAGCAAGGTGATAAAGCCTCACCCTGCGTTCCGATTGTTTGCCACGGCTAACACTGTCGGCCTCGGCGATACGTCCGGCCTCTATCACGGCACACAGCAGATCAACCAGGGCCAGATGGACCGCTGGTCGATCGTTACCACGCTGAATTATTTGCCACACGACAACGAAGTCGAGATCGTGCTGGCCAAGGCCAAGCACTACCGTAACGAGCAAGGCCGCGACATCGTCAACAAGATGGTGCGCGTCGCCGATCTCACGCGCAACGCATTCATGAACGGCGACATCTCGACTGTGATGAGCCCGCGCACGGTGATTACCTGGGCGGAAAATTCCGAAATCTTCAACGATATCGGTTTTGCCTTCCGTCTTACCTTCCTGAACAAATGCGATGAGCTGGAACGGCCGATTGTCGCTGAGTTCTACCAGCGCTGCTTCGGTGTCGAACTGCCGGAATCCTCGGTGAACGTGGCCTTGTCCTGATAATTGCCTCTCCCAAGAGCGGAGAGGGAGATGCCTCATGGCCTCCAATATCAAAATCAAGCCGTCGTCGAAGGACTCGCCAACTGAGCCATTCAAGCGGGCGGTGACCGGCTGTCTGCGTGCGTTGGCACGTAGGCCGGAACTGGACGTTGCGTTCGCCGCCGAGCGGCCCGGGCTGATGGGAGGAAAGGTCCGTCTGCCGGAGCCGCCGCGCAAACTTGGCAAGGCTGAGGCTGCCATCGTTCGCGGGCATGCCGACTCAATCGCCTTGCGGCTCGCATGTCACGATGCGGCCATGCATCGTCGTCTGCAGCCGGCCGGCCAGCAGGCTCGTGCCGTGTTCGAGGCGGTGGAGCAGGCGCGCGTAGAGGCGATTGGGGCACGACGAATGGACGGCGTCGCGCAAAACCTTACTGCGATGCTCGACGAGCGCTTTCATCGCGGCAAATTAGACCAAATCACAGAGCGCGCCGATGCGCCGATCGAGGACGCGCTGGCGCTGATGGTGCGCGAGCGTCTGACGGGCATGCCGCCGCCGCCGGCGGCCAAAAAGCTGGTTGATCTGTGGCGCCCGCTGATCGAAGACCGCGCCGGTCGCGACCTCGACCGGCTAGAAAATCTGGTCGAGGACCAGCGCGAGTTCGGCGATGTCGTCCACGACCTGCTCGATGCGCTCGAAATGGGCGAGGATCGGAGTCACGATTCGGAGGAGGAAGAAGACGAGGGCGAAGAGGATCGTCGCAAACAAGAGTCCGGTGAAGACGGCGAAGCCGCTGATTCCGATGAGATGCAGCGGATGAGCACGGAGGACACTCAGGTGTCCGCCGAGGACATGCCCGATGCCGCTGCCGAAGCGGTGGAAGCACCCACAGCTGATATGGCCGACGATACGGACATGGGCGATGCCGAAACCCCCGGCGAGCCGCAGCGGCCACGCCGCTTCGGAGCGAACGAACCGCGCGGGCCGGACTATCGGGCCTTCACTGTGAAGTTCGACGAAACCGTCGCCGCCGAAGATCTATGCGAGGCAGAAGAGCTGGATCGTCTGAGAGGTTATCTCGATAAGCAGCTGTCGCATCTGCAGGGCGTGGTGGCGCGGCTTGCCAATCGGCTCCAGCGGCGCTTAATGGCCCAGCAAAATCGCTCATGGGAATTCGATTTGGAGGAAGGCCAACTCGATCCGGCGCGCCTTTCACGCATTATTGTTGATCCGTTGCACCCACTTTCGTTCAAAGCTGAGAAGGACACTGAATTCCGCGACACGGTCGTCACGCTACTACTCGACAATTCCGGCTCGATGCGCGGCCGTCCGATTACGGTCGCCGCCACTTGCGCCGATATCCTCGCCCGCACGCTTGAGCGCTGCGGTGTCAAAGTGGAAATTCTGGGTTTCACGACGCGCGCATGGAAGGGCGGACAGTCGCGCGAGCACTGGCTCACGGCCGGCAAGCCTGCCAACCCCGGTCGGCTCAATGACCTGCGCCACATTATTTACAAATCGGCCGATGCGCCTTGGCGGCGCGCGCGCAAAAATCTTGGCCTGATGATGCGCGAGGGTCTGCTGAAAGAGAACATTGACGGCGAGGCGCTCGATTGGGCGCACAAGCGCCTGCTGGCGCGCACCGAACAACGCAAGATACTGATGATGATTTCTGACGGCGCGCCGGTCGACGACTCTACGCTTTCTGTCAATCCCGGTAATTATCTTGAGCGTCATCTGCGCTGGGTGATCGAGGAAATCGAGACCCGATCTCCTATAGAGTTGATTGCCATCGGTATTGGTCACGATGTGACGCGCTACTATCGCCGCGCCGTGACAATTGTCGACGCCGAAGAACTCGGCGGCGCAATGACCGAGAAACTCGCCGAGCTGTTCGAGGAACACGCTGCTGCCGAGCGGCCAAGCCCGCGCGTCCGGAGGCGCGTCGCTTGATGCGCCGCCGTTCGAGTTTTGCGGGCAGTTTCTTCGTTACGTTAGCCTTTGTCGTCGGGTCCTTCGCTTTCGCAGATACGCGGCGCTATCCCAATGCGCCAACGCGCATCGAGATTGAAGCGACGCTGATTGCTTCATTCGATAATCGCGATCCTTTGCAGACGCGCTTCGGCGATTTGGAATTTCGGGGCGGGCTCGCTCTTACCTCGAAAAATCCGGCCTTCGGTGGCATCTCTGCTATCCATGTCGAGCCGGACGGCAGTCACTTCATCGCGGTTACCGATCACGGCTCCTGGTTACGCGGCCGCATTGTCTATCGTGACGGAAAGCCGGTGGGCATTGCCGAGGCTGAAATCGCGCCGATTCTTGGCTCCGACGGCAAGCCGCTCAGCACGCGCGGCTGGTATGATGCCGAATCCCTCACAGAACGCAACGGCACGCTTTACGTTGGCATCGAGCGGGTAGAGCAGATCGTACGCTTTGATTACCGGCGCGACGGCCTGCGTGCGCGTGGACAGCCCATTAATGCGCCCCCCGATTTCAAGACTTTTGCCTACAACAAAAGTCTGGAGTGCCTTGCGGCGCCGCAGCAGGGAACACCGCTGGCAGGTGAATTGATTGTTGTCACCGAGCACAGCCTCGACGGCGCCGGAAATTTTCGCTCGTTTCTCATAGGCAGTGATCGCGTTACGCGCTTCAGCGTCAAGCGCACCGACGATTTCGACGTTAGCGACTGCGCGGTTCTTCCGCCCGGCGACTTATTGTTGCTCGAGCGTCGCGCTTCGCCGGCGCGTGGAATTGCCATGCGAATCAGACGTCTACCGCTTGCTAGCTTCAGAGAGGGCGCGCCGGTAGATGGCCGTCCGGTGATCGAGGCCGATCTTGGCTACCAGATCGACAACATGGAAGGCATTGCCGTACATCGCGTTGCGGGCGGCGAAACAATTGTCACGCTCGTATCAGACGACAATTTTTTCATGATCCAGCGCAATCTACTGCTGCAGTTTGCGCTCGCAGGGGAGTGAAACGTTGCTGTCTTGCCGTCGGCGGGCTTGTCCCGGTGATGGAGAGCGGAGCGCACTATTCCTCCACAATCAAAATGGCCGGGACGAGCCCGGCCATGGTAAATTACAACTTTGCCGATTGCCTCAACTCGCTATGGCTTGACGCTTCTTCACGATTTGACGCTTGAGCTCGAGCACCCGGGGTGCCAGTTCATCGTCCTTTGCCTTGAGAAGGAATGCATCGAGCCCGCCGCGGTGGTCGACGGTCTTGAGCGCATTGGCCGACACCCGCACCCTTACTTTGCGGCCGAGCGTGTCGGAGATCAGCGTGACATTGCGCAGATTCGGCATGAACCGTCGCTTGGTCTTGATGTTGGAGTGACTCACTTTATGGCCGGACATGGGGCCTTTACCGGTCAGGTCGCAACGCCATGACATGGCTCAGTCTCGAAAAATATTGGCGCCAACAAGCGCCGATTTCGGTCAATCGTCTGGGTTAAGATGGGCGCACGTATAGAGAGCGGGAATAAAGGCGTCAAGCCGGGCAACTCGACACGATTTAAGGGTTTTTTGAGCTTCCTGGCTGGCGAACACAGATTTGACGAAATCCGCGCCGACGAGATGTTCGTAACGCAGGCCATCACTTATTGACTTTACGGCAACGCTCCGTGCTCAAGGGTTCGCTTGCGTGCTGAACCTCGCGGCCAGTGATATGATTGACTGGCCGATCCACGAAGCGTCCGCCGGTGCCGGCGCGCGGAAGGATTGAGTATTGCATCAAATCATAGAACGCTCGCTGTTGGCGTCAGCCGTGCTGGCCCTTCTGGTACTCGGTTTGGTGGTCCCTGCGTATGCGCAGGGGCGGCTTCAAGCGCGTTACTCGGCGACGCTCGCCGGAGTTCCCATAGGCACTGGAAGCTGGACGATCGATATTACCGATACCCAATACACTGCTGTGGTAAACGGAACGACCTCAGGATTATTGCGCGCATTTACAGGCGGCCAAGGCAACGCCACCGCGCGTGGCACGCTAAACGGAGGGCAGCTGCTATCCTCGATCTACGTTGCGACCATTGGTGGCCGCAAGAAAATCGACTCGATCCGAATAAGCATCAACAATGGCAATGTAAAAGACTTCAAGGTCGACCCGCCGTTGGATAGCGACCCTGAGCGTGTGCCGATCACCGAAGCCTCCCAGCGAGGTGTTCTCGATCCGATGACGGCTTCACTGGTCCGCATGCCGGGCCATGCGGACCTGCTCGCACCTGACGCTTGCCAGCGTACGCTGGAAATCTTCGACGGCAGGTTGCGCTACGACATGCAATTCGCCTTCAAGCGTATGGATAAGGTCAAGGCGGTGAAGGGCTATGCCGGGCCAGTGGTGGTTTGCGCGGCGTACTTCAGCCCGGTGGCTGGGTATGTTCCTTCGCGTGCGGTGATAAAATACCTAACCAAGCAGCGGGAGATGGAGGTATGGCTCGCGCCAATTGCCGGAACCCGGGTGTTGGTGCCGTATCGGGCGCAAGGACCAACACCCATTGGCCAGGCTGTGCTCGAGGCCTCTGAATTCGTCTCGGTTTCGGTCCCGGCCGCGGCCTCGGCCAATGGTTCGAATACCCAGTGACTTAATCTCACTTGACTCTTCGGCTGTGGGCGAATCTACGACCGCGTTAACGTTTAAGGGGATTAAAAAGCGCTTGAATCGGACCTACACTACTCCATCTTGTAGCTGTGCAAGCCGCTCTCGCCACATGTCGCCGTGAACGAAGCCGCACAGCGCCGGAGTCAGTGATTCGAGCGCGATTCGTTCCAGACTCGTTCTAAAACTTAACCACGCACATGTTCACCGTCGCATTGTAATACAGAAAGCCCGTGGGAGGGCCTGTTCAAAGGCTCTGCCACCAGTCTGGACGCGTAATGGCTATTTCTTTTTCCCCGCAGTCTGCCCGAACATCGCGGGCCCGCGGTGCCGGCGTCACGGCAGTGCTGGGCCCCACCAATACCGGCAAGACCTATCTCGCCATCGAGCGCATGCTGGCCCATTCCTCCGGGATGATCGGCCTGCCGCTGCGGTTACTTGCGCGCGAGGTCTATAACAAGGTCGTCGACCGCGCCGGAAAGGACGCGGTCGCTTTTATCACCGGCGAGGAAAAGATCAAGCCACCGAGCCCGCGCTTCTGGGTTTCTACCGTGGAAGCCATGCCACGCGACCTCGACGTGGCATTCCTGGCGATCGACGAAGTTCAGCTCGGCGCCGATTTCGAGCGGGGCCATGTATTCACGGACCGAATGCTGAATGCCCGCGCCCGCGAGGAAACACTGGTGCTCGGCGCCGCCACGGTACGGCCAATGGTGGAGAAGCTGCTGCCGGGTGCGCATGTGATCAGCCGACCGCGGCTATCGACACTCACATATGCCGGCGAGAAAAAGCTCACGCGGCTGCCGTCGCGATCGGCTATCGTCGCATTTTCAGCGGAAGAAGTTTACACCATTGCTGAACTGATCCGCCGCCAGCGCGGCGGTGCCGCGGTCGTGCTGGGTGCGCTTTCGCCTCGAACCCGCAACGCGCAGGTCGCCTTATACCAATCCGGCGATGTCGACTATCTGGTGGCGACCGACGCTATCGGGATGGGGCTTAACCTCGATGTCGATCACGTCGCCTTTGCTTCTGACCGAAAATTCGACGGCTATCAGTTCCGAAAACTGAATCCGGCCGAACTCGCTCAGATCGCCGGTCGCGCCGGTCGCGCCACGCGCGACGGTACGTTTGGCACCACCGGACGCTGTGATCCATTCGAGCCGGAACTGGTGCAGGCTCTGGAAAGCCACAACTTCGAACCGCTTCGCCTGCTGCAGTGGCGCAATACGGATCTTGATTTTGCTTCGATCGGTGCCTTGCAGGCCTCCCTTGCTGCTACGCCAAACGAGCAGGGACTAACGCGTGCACCCATTGGTGAAGACATCTTGGTTCTGGAGCATGCAGCGCGCGACGAGGATGTGCGCGCGCTCGCGTGCAACCCTGGCTCAATCGCGCGGTTATGGGACACTTGCCAGGTTCCCGACTACCGCAAAATTGCGCCTGCGACCCATGCTGAATTGGTCGTCACCCTCTATGGATTCCTGATGCGAGAGGGTAACATCCCTACCGATTGGTTCGCTCGTCAGGTTGCCCATGCCGACCGGACCGACGGCGACATCGACACTCTCTCCAACCGGATTGCGTATGTCAGGACCTGGACTTTCGTTGCCAACCGGCCGGATTGGCTCGCCGAGCCGGATTATTGGCAGGGCGTCGCGCGCGCCGTCGAGGACAAGCTTTCCGACGCGCTGCACGATCGTTTGGCCGAACGTTTCGTGGACCGCCGCACAAGCGTGTTAATGCGGCGGCTACGAGAGAACGCAATGCTCGAAACCAAAATCGGAAAGTCTGGCGAGGTAAAAGTCGAAGGCCACGTCATTGGCCGGCTCGATGGCTTCATGTTTGCGCCCGATGCCTCGGCCGCAGGCTCCGAAGCCAAGGCATTGAATGCCGCTGCCCAGAAGGCTTTGGCCGGCGAGATCGAGGCGCGTGCGACCAGGCTGTCGCAGGCGTCTAACGATCAGATTGTCCTGGCCGCCGACGGCGTCTTGCGCTGGACGGGTGATCTTGTCGGCAAGCTGATGGCCGGCGACGACACTTTACGTCCGCGCGTGCGTATCGTCGCCGATGAACATCTCACCGGGCCGGCGCGCGAGCTTGTGCAGACGCGACTCGATCTCTGGCTCAAGACGCATATCGAGAAGCTGCTGGCTCCGCTGTTTTCGCTCACTGTAGCAGAAGACGTCACGGGTATGGCGCGCGGTGTCGCGTTTCAACTCGTTGAATCGCTCGGCGTACTGGAGCGGCAAAAAGTGGCGGAGGAAGTCAAAGGTCTCGACCAGCCGGCGCGCGCCACCTTGCGCAAATATGGCGTTCGCTTCGGGGCCTATCACATCTATTTACCCGCGCTCCTCAAGCCCGCGCCGCGTGCGCTTGCGACGCAATTGTGGGCGATCAAGCACGAGAACCCGGAGGCGAAGGGCGTCGGCGACCTGCTGCATCTGGCAGCCAGCGGCCGAACCTCAATCCCGGTCGACAAGGACACAGCGAAGGCGCTTTACCGCACCGCCGGTTATCGGATTTGCGGCGAGCGTGCGGTGCGCGTCGATATTCTGGAGCGGCTCGCCGATCTTATCCGTCCGGCGCTCTCCTGGCGCGAAGGCGCCCCGGGTCCGAAGCCCGACAGCGTATTCGACGGGCGCAGCTTTCTGGTGACCGGCGCAATGACGTCGCTCACCGGCGCTTCGGGCGAGGATTTTGCATCGATCCTGCGCTCGCTCGGCTATCGCATGGATCGCAA
>JBARNC010000286.1:0-16704 GCA_049802775.1 Pseudolabrys sp.
GTGCGTGAGCAGACGCGACGTCGCGTGCAGGCCTTTCGCGATCGCAAGCGGGGACAGCACAGCGAACGCACCAGCGGCCATCAAGGAAAGAAAAACCGATGACGAAATTGCCGATGCTGGCCCAAACCGACGTCGACGCTATGGTCGACACCGTCGTCGGCTGGGTCGATCGCGTCGCTGCCATACTGACATCCGAGGCCGGGCGCCTCCGTTTGCGGAACGATATCCGCGAGCGGCTGCGACAAGGAACGATCCCGACGATGCAGGTCATCAAGGCGGCGCGCGCTGGACACGAGGACGCTGACTGGGCCTTGCGAAAGCTGATCGCCGAAATGATCGACCGCAATGAAGACCTGCCAACCACCTTGGCTGGCTACACCCAAGAAGCCCTGTTCCGTGCCCCGGTCACCTACCCGCCGGGGCACAATATTGCCGATTACTGGCTGCGCGATATCGGCATTGCCGTCATGGTGGATTTGGCCAAGATGCATTGGCCCTTTTTGAAGGCCACCCGCAACCCCGCCTCCAAGCGGCCCAGCGCCTCCACCATTGTATGCCTTGCGCTACGCAAGCACGGGGTCGTCCAGGTCACCGAAGGGCAGGTTGGGCGTATCTATGGCAACCATCGGAAGCTCGCTGCGCGTCTGTCAGCATCTATGGGCGATATTTGATGCAGACGACATTTCGCAAAAAAGGGGGTACCGAATCGGCATCAACCCGGTGGGGAGTGTCGTGGCTCGAGCACGGTGTGCATTTCGCGAAACTGATGTCTCGCGGGCGATCAAAGCTATCGTCGCCGCCGGGCAATCGGTGGCGGGTGTCCGCTTTTATCGTGATGGCTTTATCGTCATCGTCGGCAAGCCGAGCGATGGTGTCGATGTCAACGTCAAGAATCCTTGGGATGAGGTGACCGATGCTGCGAACTAAAAGCGGTCTCCCCAAACACTGCTCCTGGAATACCGACCGGCACGGCAAGCGCCGCGTTCGCTTCCGTAAACACGGTTTCACGACCTACATCACCGGCACGCCATGGTCGGAAGAGTTCATGTTCCGGTACGCTGCTGCAATTGATGGCGTGAAGGAGCAGCGCGCCGAGATTGGTGCCTCCCGTACGATCGCCGGTTCGTTCGATTCATTGTGCATCAGTTACTATAAGTCGCCAGAGTTCAGAGGTCTAAGAGAAAGCACGCAGGCAGTACGGCGAAATATCATTGAGAGATTCCGCGCCGAGCATGGGACCAAGCCGCTGAAGGGACTGCACCGGAAGCACATCCAGCAAATCATTGGCGACAAGGCGCAGACGCCCGAGGCCGCAAACAATCTGCTCAAAGTGTTGCGCGTGGTGCTCAACTACGCGGTCAGCATTGACATGATGAGCAACAATCCCGCCGCCAGTGTGAAGATGTATAAAAACCGCAGCGATGGTTTCCACGCATGGAGCGAGGAAGAAGTTCAACAATTCCGCGCCAGACATGAGCTTGGATCACGCGCACGGCTGGCATTCAAATTGCTGCTGCACACTGGCCAGCACCGCGGCGACATTATCCGAATGGGCTGGCAGCATATGGCGAGTGCCGATGAGATTATGGTAAAGCAGCAAAAGACGGGCACGACTGTCTTTATCGCCATTCACCCTGAATTACTGGAAGCTCTGGCACTGGTGCCGCGCACCAATTTGACATTCTTGTTGACCGAACACGGATCGCCGTTCACGGCTGCAGGTTTCGGCAATTACTTCCGCAAGCAATGCAACGCGGCGGGTTTGCCGCAATGCTCGGCGCATGGTTTGCGCAAGACGTATTTGGTGCGGCGGGCAAATGCCGGTGCCAGTACCGAGCAGCTCATGGCCAGCGGCGGACACAAGTCGCCGTCGGAGGTCGCCCGCTACACGCGAGAGGCCGATAAGCGACGGCTTGCTCGGCAGGCACTGGAGCTGCAGTTGAGGGCAGAAGGCGAACAAAAATTGTCCAACCCTGAAACCCGGTTGGACAAAAAGGCCGCCAAGTCATGAGAATATCAAGACAAAATTCTTGCGGTGGCGACCCGACCCGATTCGCATCGTAAGGCAGAATTATCGCATCATTGGGAGCGATGTTTGCGATCCTGAACGCGCTCGGAACCTTTGTTGCTGACTTATTCAAGTCGCCTGCCGGCTGCAAGCAGAGAATGTGGCGCTTCGACATCAGCTGATTGTGTTGAACCGTCAGGTTTTTCCGCCCGGGAAACCCGGCACAGCAGTGCCCGCAGCTGATACGTGCCCATGGCCGGATCGTAGGGCGGCTGGTTGTCGGTCAGCAGATTGACGTTGGATTTCCACACCCCGTACTCCGGAGGGGGGTCTTCGGGAAACCACCAGCCGTGCTGAGCGGCGATCACGCGCGGATCGATGCCGTCGGTGATCTTGGCGCGCTGCCTGATTCGACCACGCGGGGTCTCAATCCACATCCAGTCGCCCTTCGTGATGCCGTAACGTGCCGCAGTCTCAGGATGAATCTCGGCCGTCGGATGGCGATGGGCCTTGCGCAGGTTTTCGATCTGCCGGTGCTCCGAGTTAAAGAAGTACGGAATGCGAGCACCGGTCGTGAGCACCAGCGGATAATCTTCGCAAACGTCGGGGCGGCTAATTGGGCTTTCCGGCGGTTCTTCGTAGAAGGGTAGGGGTGCGTAACCCATCTCCTTGAAACGTGTTGAGTAGAGCTCGATCTTGCCGGTAGGCGTCTTGAATCCGCCGTCCTCATATTTGCGATACTTGAAGGGAACTGTGACCGAGCCCTTCTCCTTCAGCTGCGCAAAGGTCATGTTGAGGCCACCGCGCGCGAGCTGCGAATTCAGTACCTCCTCGACGGACTCGGTACCGACGGGAAGTTTCATTCGGCGCGCTAACTCGACGAAGATCTCTTCATCCGCCTTGCACTCACCGATGCGCACTGCCCGTTGATTTGCAAGCACAACATTGGCAGCGACGGTCGGCAGGCCGGCGAGTTGATCGATCTCAGGCCACGATGCCGCCGGCAAGATAATGTCGGCGAGTTCAGCTGTAGGGGTCATAAACAAGTCCGCGCATACCATGAAGTCAAGTTTCATCAGCGATTCGTAGACCTGCGATGAGTTGGCATAAGTCGTAAGGGTATTGTTTCCGAACACCAGGAACGCCTTTACCGGATAGGGCTTGCCCTCGCGCATCGCCTGCAGCAGGGTTGGAATGTGGGCGGCCGGCAGATCGGCACCTTCGCCCGCGAGTAGCTTAAAATGGTCCGCGCCGAGTCGCTTGGCGTTCGCTTCCGGTGTGAGATTTTCGATCAGACTTGGAAATCTGCCGATGCCGTGCATGCCAAACACCCAGCCGCCGGGTACGTCGACATTGCCAGTTAGCGCCGGCAGCATGGAGATTGCGCGGATGGTCTGGATGCATTTAGGCGTGTGCTCGATCGCGCAGCCCCAATCCAGCATGGCCGGCTTAGTGCGCGCGAACAGGCGTGCCGCCGCCCGAATCTTCTCGGCGCCGACCCACGTGATCGGTGCCGCCCATTCCGGCGTGAAAGTACGCACGTGTTCGCGCAGCAGATCGAAGCCGTGGGTCCACCGGTCGACGAACGGAGCGTCG
This sequence comes from Pseudolabrys sp., assembly GCA_049802775.1. GTDB lineage: Bacteria > Pseudomonadota > Alphaproteobacteria > Rhizobiales > Xanthobacteraceae > Pseudolabrys. Next base: position 3,605 of record JBARNC010000286.1, read on the forward strand.
TAAAGTTGCTCGCCGATGATGATGTTGAGGAAGGCGAGCGCCAGTGCATCATCTGTTCCCGGACGCAGCTGCAGCCATACCTCGGCTTGGCGCGCGAGCTCAGTCTCGCGCGGATCGACGACGATGATTTTAGGGTTCGTATCGAGCGCCTCGCGCACGTTAAAGCGGGTCTCGCCGTCGGGGCCGGAATTGAGCGGATTGTGGCCCCAAAACAGCATGCAGGCGGGCGGTGTTCCGCCGGTGAAATCGGAGACGGGAAAGTCGCCGAAGGTGAGAATGCAGGTATTGACTCGCGGATGAAAGCATTGAGCAAAGCCCGGCTCGCACCAGTTCGGCGTACCGAGCGCATGACCAAACCGCGATACCCAGCGGATGTGATGGCGGCCGGTGCCGGTGCCGAGCGCGATGGCTTCGGGCCCAAAGTTCTTGCGGATCGCGAGTAAGCGTTCGGCAATTTCGTCGAGCGCTTCGTCCCAGGAGATGCGGTCCCATTCACCAGATTGGCGCTTTCCGCGCCGGCGCATCGGATATTGCAGGCGATCCGGATGATTGACGAGGTCGACGGTGACCGTGCCGATTGGGCACAGACGGCCGTGGTTGAGTGGCGATTGAGGATCGCCCTCGACTTTGACCAGAACACCATCGCGCACATGGAGCAGCGTGCCACATCCGCCATGGCAAGAGCGGCAAACACTCTTGAAGATGACTGTGGGCTGGCTGGTTCCGGCATCTTTCGCGTGATTTTGCTGGAGCGTCATAGGTCGTGCCTTGCCACCGGGGCGCCGGAATGGCGCCGAGTTCGCGAGAGTTTACCCAGTGTACGATCTCTTAGTTATGCAGAATCTGAAATCAGTGATCGTTTTATACCATTAGCCAGGTGATGAGAATTAGGTGCCGTAATGGGCCCTGCCTTGAGCAGACCAGCCATAAGATCGCGAGCCCACCCGCTCGTTTCCAGCGTCTGCGCTTGAAATTTCGGTGCCATGCAGGGCTTCATTTTCTACCAAGAAACTCATCAGATGCCCCGGGGTCGAGCTCGGGCCGCGGCCGTGCGCGCCGCGACACGATCGAGCACTGCGATCATATCCTCGACCTCGGCGCGATCGAACGCTTGCGTGATGAATATGATCTTGCTGCGGTGGTCGGCATCCGGCCACCGCTCGAGCCATACCAGGTTATGCAAGAGATGTTGCACGCCCTGGATGACCGCCGGCCGGTCCGGTTCCTCGGCGATGTTGACGATGCCTTTCACTCGCAACAAATTGGGACCGAGGTTCTGCTGCAAGGCCTCAAGCAGCAACCGTAGCGCCTCGCGCGGGATGGGCTTTTCACGCACGAAACAGAACGATGCGATGTCGCGGTCGTACAGGCCACGCTGGTGGTTGTGCTCATCGTGACCGTGATGCGCGTGGTCGTGGTCATCGGGCCGCTGGTAAGCGGTGGCATTGAGCCACGCATTCACGTCGGTCTTTGGCTCGGCTGGATCGAGGCCGATGCTGCGCAACAGGGCGCCGATTTCGAATGCCGGGTCGTCGATGCGGGAAATTCTAGCCGCTGGGTTGATGCGCCGCAAGCGCGCAGTCAATACCGCCTCGGCCTCGCTTGCCTTCGCGGCATCGACGAGATCGAGTTTGGTGATCAGGATGTGGTCGGCGAGCGCAACCTGATGCACCGACTCGACATGACTGTCCAGCGTGTCGGGGCCATTCACGGCATCCACGGTCGCCACCACGGTGCCAATGCGATAGAGCCCGGCGAGCGTCGGGTCGGACAGGAAGGCCTGGTTTAGCGGCGATGGATCGGCAAGGCCCGATGTTTCGATCACTACGTGATCGAAACGTGAAATCTCCCCAGCCTCGCGCGCGTGATAGAGGTTGTTCAACGTCGTCACAAGATCGCCGAAAACGGTGCAGCACAGACAGCCGTTCTCCAGCACCATGATGGTATCGTTGCTCTGCGCCGCGAGCAAATGGTCGAGGCTCATTTCGCCGAACTCATTGATGACGACCGCAGTGTTCGCCATCGACGGATCGCGCAGCGCGCGATTGAGCAGCGTCGTTTTACCGCTACCGAGGAAGCCGGTCAGAATAGTGACTGGTGTTTGAGGCAAGGCTTCGACCTGCGATCAAATAGCGCGCGCAAGCGCGTTCAAAACACCTCACAGCCCGGCAGCCCGCACGAGATCAGGCGGTCGGAGGGGAAATTGGTGATAATCTGGCAACCGTCCTTGGTCACTACGACCTCTTCCTCGATGCGCGCCGCTCCAGAGCCATCCTCGGCGCCCTTCCAGGTCTCTAGCGCGAACACCATGCCTTCCTTGAGGGGCGCGTTTTGGCCGGTGTAACGCTTAGAGATAATCGGCCGCTCCCACAGTGACAAGCCGACTCCGTGGCCGTATTGCAGCAGGAACGCTTCAGCCTCGTCGCGATAGCCGAATTCCTGTGCGTCGGGCCATACCTGAGCCACCTGGTCGGGCGTGATGCCGGGACGGATCATGTCGATTGAGGCGCTGATCCACTTCGAGGCGGTCTCGTAGGCGTCTATCTGATACTTGTTCGGCTCGCCGCAGATGAAGGTGCGGTAGTAGCAGGTGCGGTATCCGTTAAACGAGTGCATAATGTCGAGGAACACCATGTCACCTGGCTGGATCAGGCGGTCCGAAAAGGTGTGCGAATGCGGCCGACCGCGCGGGCCAGAGACAGAATTCACGCACTCAACACGTTCTGAGCCCATACGAAACAGCCGATCGTGCGCGATCGCGACCAGCTCGTTCTCGCGCGTCCCTGGCCTGATCGCCCTGGCGATGTCGACGTAGGTCGCGTCGACCATAGCGCAAGCCGTCTTCAGGAGCTCGATCTCGTCGGCGGTCTTAACCTCGCGGGCATCAAGCATTGCCTGCTGGCCATCGACCACCTCGATGCCTTCCTTCTCCAGCGCGCGCAGCATCGGCAGTTCCATAAGATCAATGCCGATCGGTTCCTTCTCGATGCCGAAATGAACCAGCGCCTTTTTCATCTGCTTGGCGAAATCGCCCTGCACGTTCATCTGTGGCGGTAACCCGCCCTGCATGGTCGAGATCGGGGCCGCGACGTTGTCGGCGATCCAAGGCGATGAGAGGCGTTTGGCCGGCGGCGCCGGGTCCCACAGGAACGGTGGGCCCTGCACCGGGCACAGGGCATAACGCATGAACTTGTCGCGTGCCCATTCGCCGATATGCGTGCCGGTGATGTAGCGGATATTGTCGAAGTTGAAAGCAATGACGCCGCCGAGGCCGGCGTGACGGATCGCTTCCTGCGCGCGTGCGAGGCGTTGGTTGTGCAGGCGATTGTAATCGATTCCCTGCTCCCAATCCTTGGCCATCATGCCCCATGAGGCGGTCGCTTGCGGGCGGTTGTATTTCATTCGTCATCCTCGCAATTTCGTGTTCCGCCGGAGAGGCGGAAGGTTGATGGTCTACTAGGAACAGGCTCGTATCGGACGTTAACGTAAGAAGGACCTCACTCGAATGATGGCGAGCTTCAAATTTCCAATCGGGCTCGTCCACAATAGACTATCCCATCAAGGTTCGGGACTGGCCTGAAAGCTTACTCTATCTGTGATTTCTTAGTTATGCAGAATGCGAATTCTATGATAGTTTTTTACCATCACCCATCGTCATGGTGGCCGGATGAAGCTCAGCCAACTTCGAAATTTTATCGCGGTGGTGGAGGCTGGCGCCGTCCGTCAAGCGGCCAATAACCTGAACCTATCGCAATCCTCGGTCAGCAAGAGCATCCAGCAATTGGAGGACGAACTCAGCGCCGAAATCTTGCATCGCAACGCGCACGGGGTCACCCCGACCGTAGCTGGCAAGGCACTGCTGACCCGCGCTAAGTTCATCGAGGCTGAACTGCGCCACGCGCGCAACGATGTGCAAACAATCCAGGGTGCCCAGGTTGGTGAAATCCGCGTGAGCGCCTCGCCGACGGTTGCCATGGGGCTACTGCCGCGCGCGATCATTGCTTTCCAGCGCGCGCGCCCAAAGGTGAGCTTCCGCATTTCAGAAGACGTCTATCCAGACATTCTACCCGCGATCCGCACCGGCGATATCGATTTTGCGATCTGTCTGGTGCCCACTCGACCGCGCGACGAGACGCTGAACTTCATAAGCTTGGTCAAGGATCACTTGGTGCCCGCGGTTCGCGCCGACCATCCCTTGATCGGTGCGCGCAAACTTCAACTCGCGGACTTGCTCGACCTTGATTGGATTATCTACCGTCGTAGCCACACCGGTCTCGACGTTTTCGAGCAGACGTTCGCCTCCTACGGCCTTGCCCTTCCGAAGAGCACAATCGAATGTACCTCGTTCGCCTGCGCGCTCGCACTCGTGGAGAATGGCGACTACGTCACGCTCGTGCCCTCGCAGGTGTTTTTCGGTGGTCGCACGCCGCCATCGATTTCGCTGTTGCCACTGGACTCGCCAATGCAGCCTTGGCAGGTCGCAGTCATTTCGCGCGCCAGGCACGAATTATCCGCCGTCGGTCTCGCCTTTCTCGCCGAAATCGAGCGCATGGCCGGCACAATCGGACGTTCCAACGGCAAGGCCCGGCGTGCCGGACGAGCGCGGCCCTAGCGCGCCACCGCCTAGTGATTGGTAAAATCGATCAGTCTTCCGGCAATCTGCATCAGTTCAAGATCGTGGCTGGTCTAAAATAACGAGTTGAACACTATGTACATAGGCAAGGGGAAAGTTCGATAGGTTGAAACGAACTCCCAAAACAAAATGTATGGAGGGAATTGTGAGCCTCACAAAAAAGATCGGCGGCGGACTATTGCGTCAGGGCCTTGTTGTTGCCGCGGCGTTGACGATGTCGGCGCTGGCTCCCGTTAATGCCGAAACGATCAAGGTCGGCGTGATCCTGACTTATTCGGGCCGCGATGCCGCGCTCGGCGAACAGATCGATCGCGCAGTCAATCTCTTCGTCAAGCTGCATGCGAATGAGCTTCCGCCCGACGTTAAAGTCGAACTGATCAAGCGTGACGACACGGGCGTCAACCCCGACCTTGCCAAGCGTCTCGCCCAAGAACTGGTGCTTCGCGATCAGGTGCAAATCCTTACCGGCGGACAGTGGACGCCCAATGCCATGGCTATTGCCGCGCTGACCAAGGAGGCGAAGGTGCCCTTTGTCACCATGACTGCCGGCGGTAGTGCCGTGACGCTCCAGTCGCCTTACGTCGTCCGTACGGGCTGGACGTTGTGGCAAACGAGCTATCCGCTCGGTGATTGGGCGGCGAAGCAGGGCTGGAAAAATGCCTATACTGTGGTGAGTGACTTCGGTCCGGGCCACGACGGCGAAGCCGCATTTACCAAGGGCTTCACCGAGGGTGGCGGCACAATCGTCGGATCGGTTCGTATAGCGCTGAAAACGACCGACTATTTGCCCTATTTCCAGAAGATCAAGGATGTGAACCCCGACGTTATCTATATGTTCAATCCCGGAGGTCCGCAGGCAACCGCGTTCATGAAAGCGTTCGACGATGTCGGCATTATCAAGTCAAAGATCAAGTTGATCGGTCCGGGCGACATCACATCTGATGACGAGCTGCCAAATATGGGCCGCAGCGCACTGGGCGTTGTCACGCTGGGTCAGTATTCGCCGGCCGCGACGCGCCAGACCAATGTCGATTTCGTCGCTGCATGGAAAAAGGAATACGGCGCCAACTCGGTTCCGACTTATTTCGCCGTGGCCGGTTGGGATGGCATGCGTGCGATCTACGATGCGATCAAGGCCCAAAAGGGAAAAATCGACCCCGACGCGACCATGAAATTCCTGCGCGAGTGGTCGAACCCGAATAGCCCGCGTGGGCCAATCCGGATCGATCAGGCAGGCGATCTCGTTCAGAACCTCTATCTGCGCCGCGTGGAGGAAAAGGACGGGCGTCTGGCGAACATAGAATTCGCAACGATCGAGCAGATTGGCGATCCGTGGAAAGTTTTCAATAAAAAATAAGCAGTAGCACCAACAACCGGACACGTTGGGCGCAAGGCCGTGACAACAATCGTCACCATCCTGTTCTTCGGAATCGCCTATGGCATGATCCTGTACCTGATCTCCGTCGGGCTCTCAGTAACGATGGGGTTGATGGGCTTCATCAATCTTGCGCACGGCGTGTTCGCCATGCTTGGCGGCTACGCGACCGTGACCCTCATGAACCGGTTTGGCGTTCCGTTCCTGCTGGCGCTTACGATCGGCTGTGTCCTTGTCGCGATGCTTGGTTTTGTGTTGGAGCGGACGCTTTATCGTCATCTTTATGGGAGGTCCGAACTTGATCAGGTGTTGTTCTCATTTGGCCTCATTCTGGTCTCGGTTGCTATAGTTCGCATTGCCTGGGGGCCGCTTGCTCAGCCGATCCAGTTACCGGACTACCTGAAAGGGCAGGTGACGATCTTCGATTTTGCACTGCCAGCTTACCGGCTGGCGTTGGTCGGGTTCGGTACGGCGGTCATCGCGGGGCTTTGGTTCGTCTTCGATCGAACATTGTTTGGTGCACGCATCCGTGCCGCCGTCGACAATCGTGCGATGGCGCAATCGATCGGGATCAATACCAGCCGTTTGTTTGCCGCCGCATTCGGTTTGGGAACCGGTCTGGCCGCTCTGGGCGGTGGCCTCGGCGCCGATGTTCTCGCTATCGCGCCAGCGTATCCGCTGCAATATATCGTCTACTTTCTGATCGTTGTTGCTGTCGGTGGCCTTGGCAATATCAAGGGCCCCTTCGTCGCAGCGCTGGCGATCGGATTTTCGGACACCGCCTGCCGCTATTTTTTGCCCGAAGCCGGATCGATCTTCATTTTTGCTTTTGTTTTTGTCGTTCTCATTTGGCGGCCGAACGGAATCATGGAACGTCGTTGAGATTGCAGCATGACAACCGTTTTCGCATTACCCATTGTTCCCGCGGCCATGCGATCCTGCGTCATCCGCGTGTCGAAACTGTTGCCCTGGTTGCTAGTGGCGGCCTTGCCGCTGGTGCTTCCGGGATACGAGCCGCTGGCGACGCAGGTTTTCGTGATGATCCTGTTCGCGTTGTCGCTCGATTTGCTAGTGGGTTATGCCGGTATTGTCACGCTCGGTCATGCTGGGCTGTTTGGCATTGGCGGCTATACGGCAGGCATCCTTTCCGTGCAGGGTATCACCGATCCAATTTTCACTGCGCTATGCGGAATGATCCTAGCGGCGGTCACCGGTCTGGTATTTGGCGTTGCCATGCTGCGGACTAAAGGTCTCACGCTGCTGATGCTGACAATGGCGTCGGCCTTTCTGCTTTACGAAGTCGCCAACAAGGCAACCGGTCTGACTGGTGGCGAGGATGGACTACAAGGCGTCTCGTTCGCGCCGGTGCTCGGTCTGTTCGCGTTCGACTTCCGTGGCAAGACAGCATTTTTCTACAGTTTGGCGGCATTGTTCACGGTCTTCACATTTGTGCGGGCGCTAATCAACTCGCCATTCGGTTGGTCGCTGCGGGGTATTCGCGAGAATGACGCGCGCATGGCAGCGATTGGTTGCCCGATCATGCAGCGCCGCATCATCGCGTATGTGATTTCATCGGCGCTGGCTGGGCTTGCCGGCGCCTTGCAGGCGCAGACCACGCAGTTCGTCGCGTTGTATTCGCTCAGCTTCGAACTGTCAGGCAATATCCTGATCATGTTGATCCTGGGAGGTTCGGGCCGCCTCTATGGCGCGTTTGTCGGTGTTCCCGCGTTCATGTTCGCCCAGGACCTGCTTGCCAAGCAGGACCCGGCAAACTGGTTTCTGGGGCAGGGCATCATTCTCATCTCCATGGTGATGCTGGCGCCGGGCGGTATTCTTGGCATCGCGGAGCGCGTTGTTGACGCCATCAAGATGCGGAGGCGTGCGTGATGTGCACAGCGACCCTTGAAACCCGCGAACTCAACTGTTCATTCGGTTCAAACGCGGTGATCACCAATGTGAATTTCACACTTCGGCCCGGCGAGCGCCGTGCGTTGATTGGTCCCAATGGCGCAGGCAAAACGACATTCGTCAATTTACTCACCGGCCGTTTGCGAGCATCCTCCGGCAACGTGCTGTTCAACAGCGAAGACATTACCGAACTGGGCGAAGCGCGGCGCATCCGGCTAGGCATTGGCCGAACATTCCAGATCACCTCTTTGTTTCCCAAGATGACCGTGCGCGAAAATGTTTTTCTAGCGGTTGCGGAGTGCGAGGGAATTGCTGGAAAACTGTTCCGTTCGGCCTTGCGCTATCGTCAGCAGGTCGAGCGCGTCGATGAACTGGTTCACCGCGTTGGCCTGAGTGATGTGGCGCGCGTTCCGGCTCAGCTATTGCCATACGGCCGGCAGCGTCTTCTCGAAATCGCTATTGCGCTGGCGCTGCGTCCGAAAACTCTGCTGCTCGACGAACCCGCTGCTGGAATTCCGACCGCGGAGAGTCACGTCATCCTCGATATCATCGCGACCCTGCCGAAGGAAATCGCGGTGTTGCTTATCGATCATGACATGAATTTTGTCTTTCGATTTGCCCAGCAGATTTCTGTTCTAGTACAAGGCTCAATTCTCGTGGAGGGAGCGCCGCAAGATATCGCGGCAGATTCACGGGTGCGTGAAGTTTATCTTGGAAATAGCAAGCATGGTCTACCTGCTGCGGCTTGACCGTGTCACCGCCGGGTTCGGCCAGACGGTGATCATCGAGAACGTCTCGTTCGCGATCGAGCAGGACGGTGTGCTGGCCGTGCTCGGGCGCAACGGTGTCGGAAAATCGACCTTGATGAAAACCATCGCCGGGCAGACGCGATTGCATGCGGGCAATATCGTATTCGAGGATCGCGAGATCGGGTCTCTCGCCAGCTACTATCGCGCGCGCGGCGGTATTGGCTATGTGCCGCAGACCCGCGATATTTTCCACTCGCTGACCGTCGAGGAAAATCTGCTCATCGCCGCGCAGCCAGGGCGATGGAATTTGGATAGCGTCTATGAACTATTTCCCAATCTCGCGTCGCGGCGCCGCAACAGCGGCCGCGAGATTTCCGGTGGCGAGCAGCAGATGCTCAGCATTGGACGGGCGCTAATGGGTAATCCGCGGCTTCTGCTGCTGGATGAACCTATGGAAGGCCTGGCGCCGGTGATTGTGGAAAAGCTGTTCGAAGTGTTCGAGATGCTGCGCGATACCGGCAATTTTGGCATCATTTTCGTCGAGCAATATGTAAATCTCGCGCTCAACTTCGCATCGCGCACGATCGTCCTCGATCGCGGGCGGATTGTCTATGACGGGCGGTCCGCCGACCTCGCGGTCGATGCAGAAAAAATGGCGGTATATTTCGGCGCGTCGGGACAGGGGTCGAGCATCGGCCGGGAAAGCGGTTAAGACGCGGCAAAATTAGGCGCATGGCGGCTGGATGCGCCATCGCGGGGTGATTGCTAAAATCGATCAGTCTTCCGGCAATCTGCATCAGTTTATGATCATGGCCGGCGTATAATCGCTGTTTGGAAACGATGCTGAGAAACGCACAGTGGGCGCGTGCCTTGTGCGCATATCTGTTGTGGCGAGAGGCAGGCACGATGTTTTCGCGGTTGAAATTCTCCATCATCCTTTTTTTCTTGCCCGTAGGGCTCAAGTTCACCGGGCGTAGGCACCCGGCCTTTGCCGCTTGGCTCAAGCAGCGCAATCTGGTTGCGCAGATCAAAGCCCGCGACGAGGGGATTGGGCGCTGGATTTCAATTCGGGACGGCAAGATTAGCTCCGGCCGCGGCATGCACGCGAATCCGGACGTCACGTTGTCGTTCAAAAACGCCACGATCGGCGCCTCGCTGCTCACCCCGCCGATCAACTGGCTCAATCAGATCAACGCGCAGAAGGACTTCACCCTCGGGGTTGACGGTCCGGAGGACCTCACCAACTGGTTCGCGCAGACCCTGATGATGATGCAGACCGCGCACTGGAGCTTCGGCACGCCGATGCCGGACGGCTCAATGCGTTATTGTAATATGGCGAATGGCGGCCCGCTCTTCGTTTATGTCAAGGACGGCAAGATCATCCGCACCACGCCGATCGACTTTGATGAAGCTGATCCGCAGCCATGGACGATTCATGCGCGCGGAATGAATTTCACGCCACCGCGCAAGACGACGCTGGCGCCGCACGGTCAGAACAGCCGGTCGATGATTTATTCGCCCGACCGCTTGCTCTACCCGATGAAGCGCGTCGACTTCGATCCGAAGGGCACGCGTAACGTGGAGAACCGTGGCAAATCGGACTACGTACGGATTAGCTGGGAGGAGGCCCTCGATATCGTTGCCAGCGAGATAAAACGCGTGAAGCACGATCATGGCCCGGGCGCCATGACCGTCTCGCATGGTTCGCATCATACCTGGGGCCATATCGGCTATTACCTCAGCGCGTTATACCGCTTCAGTAATGCTGTCGGTCACACGCCCGTCCACCACAATCCAGACAGCTGGGAAGGCTGGTACTGGGGCGCCGCGCACCACTGGGGCTATACGATGCGCGTCGGCCAGTGTGAAACGTACGGCACCGTCGAGGATCTGCTGCAAAACTGCGAGATGGTTGTGTTCTGGGCCGCCGATCCCGATACCACCAGTGGCTCCTATGGCGCGCAAGAAGGTACGGTGCGTCGGCAGTGGCTGAAGAAACTCGGCATCAAGGTCGTGCACGTTGATCCCCATTACAATTCGTCCGCCCAATTCTTGCCAGGCAAATGGATCTGTCCGAAGCCGACGACGTCGCCGGCGCTCGCCATGGCGATCGCTTACGTTTGGATCAAGGAAGGGCTCTACGACAAGGAATACGTGGCCACGCGCACGGTCGGTTTCGATGCCTGGAAGGCCTATGTAATGGGCGAGCGCGACGGCGTGCCCAAGACGCCGGAATGGCAGGAGAAGGAGACCGGCGTTCCCGCCAAGGACGTGCGGGCGCTGGCGCGCGAGTGGGGCTCCAAGCGCACCTATCTCGGCTGCGGTGGTTGGGGCAACGGCCATGGCGGCGCGTGCCGCAACCAGACTGGCATTCAGTGGGCGCGCACCATGGTGTGCCTGATCGCCATGCAGGGTCTGGGCAAGCCCGGCATCAACATGGGCAATCTGCAATGGGGCGCCCCGGTTGATCTCAATTTCTACTTCCCGGGCTATGCCGACGGCGGCATGTCGGGTGACATTGAGAAGACCGCGATGGCCGTGGAGCTGTTTCAGCGCATGCCACAGCTCCCGACCATTAATACGCCGCAGCAGAAGATTCCGCGCATCTATCTGCCGGAGGCCATTCTCAACGGCAAAGCCGACGGTGGGTACCCATGGAACGGCAAATCGATCGAAATGCAGTTCGGCAAGTTCAGCTATCCGGCGGCCGGTCACGCGCCAGTACGGATGATGTTCAAGTACGGCGGTTCGCTGATCCCGACCATGAATAACACTAACCGCCACGTGAAGATGTTCCAGTCGCCGAACCTCGAGTTCATCGTCAGCCAGGCGATCTGGTTCGAGGGCGACACCAAATTTGCCGACGTCATCTTGCCCGCCTGCACCAATTTCGAGCGGGTGGACATTAGCGAATGGGCTGGGCTAGGCGGTTATGGCCATCATGGCCAGCAGCAACTCAACCATCGCGTCATCATCTTCCAAGCGCCGGCTATCGCGCCCCTCGGGGAGTCCAAGTCCGATTTCTGGATATTCAATGAGATCTGCAAACGGCTCGGACTCGCCAATTACTTCTCCGAAGGCGTCAATGAACTCGATTGGGTCAAGCGCCTGTTCGATGCGTCCGATCTGCGAAAGGTGATCTCATGGAAGAAGTTCATCAAGCGCGGCTACTACGTCGTGCCGTCAGAGAAGGAGAAGCTGCGCACGCCAGTGTCATTCCGCTGGTTCTGGGAAGGCCGCAAGAAGGATGTTCCGGAGCCACATCCGCTGCCTTCCGACTACTCGGTGGATTTTCTCAAGGGCCTGCAGACCCAATCGGGCAAGCTCGAATTCGAGTGCAATAGCCTCAAACGTTTGAAAGATCCTGAGCGACCGCCGGTCGTCGAATACGTGCCGTCGTGGGAGGGCCCGCAGTCGGGCGAGCTGTTCGGGAAATATCCGCTGCAGCTACTCACGCCGCACAGCAAGTACAGCTTCCACACCCAGGGCGACGGCAAGGACAGCTTCCTGCTCAACATCCCGGATCATCGGGTGAAGGTGAAGGATTGGTACTATTGGATCGTGCGCATGAATTCGCAGGATGCCGCAGCGCGCGGCATCAAGCAGCATGATCTGGTTAAAGTCTACAACGACCGTGGCGCGGTCATCTGTGCGGCGGTGCTGACGGAGCGGCTGGCGCGTGGCGTCGCTCATAGCTACGAATCTTCGGCGCTGTACGAACCTATGGGAGAGCCGGGTCGGTCAGTCGATCGCGGCGGCGTCGTTAATTTGTTGATGCCACACCGCTCGCAGACCAAGTCCACGCATGCGCTCGCCGGTTCGCAGGGCCTCGTCGAAATCGAGCCGTGGGACGGCAACATCGAACATAAGTCGGAGGCGTTCGCTCAAACGGAAAAAGACGCACAGGTTAAGCGCTCACTCGCGGCAGCTCCGGTTTTGGCGAAGTGAGGATTGACGTGAATCCTATCGGTCGTCGGCGGCCGTGATAGGTGGCGCTGGAGCCGCAACAGAAGGAGAAGATCTAATGGCTTACATCTTTAAGGAAAGCGAGCTGCCATCGCTGATCGACGCCAAAGCGGCGCGCGAGCGCATTTTCTTCGTAAATCAGGAGCTCGCCAATATCGACGATATGCTGGCCGGCGTCATGCACTACAAGAAGGATGCGGCATCTCCCTTGCATCTGCACAAGAATTGCGAGCACTTCTATTTCATCATCAACGGCAAGGCGACGGTGGAATCGAACGAGGGGATACGGCCAGTCGGGCCCGGCGATATGATCTTCATCCCGGCCGAAGAGAAGCACCGTTTGCGCGCCACCGAGCCGCTGTTCTATTTCGAATTCCAGGCGCCCAACCGCTTCAAGACTACCATCCTGGAAGGCACCGATGACGACCTGCGCTGGGAGCGCAAGGACGGCAAAGTGTGGATTCAGACC
>JBARNC010000287.1:0-15178 GCA_049802775.1 Pseudolabrys sp.
TGAAGCCCGGGTCGGGAGGAAGAAACGGACTTTCAAATCGAACAATGAAAGAAAAAAGATGCGCTGCCCTCCTTTTAAACTTCTTGACTAAAAAAGCCCCATACAAGGGCCCTGGTGCCGATTCCGAAGAGAAGCACGAGCCCGTGAGCGACATCGACACTGTTGTGATGGATAGTCTGAAAGCGCTTGACCCCAACCGGCCGATTAGAGAAGCGGACATCGGTGGGCTTAGCGCGACTTCCGACCAAGTACTGCTTCGCTCAAAAGTCGAGCTTATCCCGCGCCGCGGCAATTCCGGCCCTAACGCAGGCTTCGTCCCTGGCGCTGCCTTGCGCTCCCGCTACGCCGACACTGCCAAGCAGGGAACCGCCCGCTTCAATGATTAGACCGCCAGATAGCATCGTCACCTTCGGCAATGCGGCCGTGGTGGGGTTGATCTCACCCGACTTGATCGCGTCAATCAGATCGCTTGTGTTGCGAGCGAAATTCACCGCGGTCCACGCGTTGCCGTTCGCGAGCGCCTGGGGGCTATCAACAGTGTTTGACTTTAATCCTATATGTGGCGCGCCATCCGCCTCATATTTTGGGGCACGAAAAAGGGACTACGGCGTACCCCGGGGCCGCACAGAATACCGGCGATGCTTGTCTTGGCGCCTTACCCAAGCAAGTTCGGCACACGCCGCGTTGGCTACGCGGGCGTCTGACGGTCTATAATGCACCCCAAGAAATTCCGAGGAGGTTTCATGTCGCAAGCGGCCGAGAAACGCGGTGCCATACCCGCGATGCTCAAGGATGCGGCGTTCGTGTGGGAAGATCCGCTCGATCTCGAGAGCGAGTTGAGCGAAGAGGAGCGCATGGTGCGCAACACCACACGCGGCTTTGCTCAAAGCTATCTGATGCCGCGTGTCACCGAGGCGTTCCGCGACGAGAAATACGATCCCGGCATGCTGCCCGAGATGGGCAAGCTAGGTCTGCTTGGACCTACGATTCCAGAAGAGTATGGCGGCGCGGGGCTCGGCTATGTCGCCTATGGCCTGATCACGCGCGAACTCGAGCGCGTCGATTCCGGGTACCGCTCCTCGATGTCGGTGCAGTCTTCGCTGGTGATGTATCCGATTTACGCCTACGGTACCGAGGCGCAGCGCCGCAAATATCTGCCGAAACTTGCAACCGGCGAGATCATCGGCTGCTTCGGCTTAACCGAGCCCGACCACGGTTCTGATCCAGGTTCGATGGTCACGCGCGCGGAGAAAGTTTCCGGCGGATATAAGCTTAACGGCGCCAAGACCTGGATCTCCAATGCACCGGTCGCGCATGTCGCGGTGGTGTGGGCAAAGCTCGACAACGTCATCCGCGGTTTCCTTGTTGAGCGTGGCGCCAAAGGGTTCTCCACGCCGAAGATCGAAGGCAAATTATCGTTGCGCGCCTCGATAACGGGCGAGATCGTTCTGGAAGATTGCGTGGTGCCGGACGAAAGCCTGCTGCCGAACGTAAAGGGCCTCGCCGGTCCGTTCGGCTGCCTCAACAATGCGCGTTATGGCATTGCCTGGGGAGCCATGGGCGCCGCTGAATTTTGCTGGCACCGCGCGCGTCAATACGTGCTCGATCGCAAACAGTTCGGCCGTCCACTTGCGGCGAATCAGCTGGTGCAAAAGAAGCTTGCCGACATGCAGACTGAAATCGCGCTCGGCCTGCAAGGTGCGTTGCGGCTGGGGCGCATGCTGGAAGCCGGCAAGGCCTCGCCGCCGTCGATCTCGCTGATGAAGCGCAACAATTGCGGCAAGGCGCTCGACATCGCGCGGCTCGCCCGCGACATGCACGGCGGCAATGGCATTTCCGAGGAATACCACGTGATGCGCGTGCTCTCGAACCTGGAGACGGTAAACACGTACGAGGGCACGCACGATATTCACGCGTTGATCCTCGGCCGCGCACAAACCGGCATCCAGGCGTTCTTTTAGTTCAAACCGCAATGCGCGCCCTTAGTCCGCTCACCCCCGCGAAAGCGGGGGCCAGAGCCAAATTTTCCAGAATTTCATTCTGGATTTCCGCTTACGCAGTAATCAGCGGAAGGAAAGTCGTCGCGCATGAACTTGATGACAACCGCCTTTCTGGCCGGCGCCGGGGTCATTGCCGGCATCATCGCGACGATGGTCGGGGGCGCAGCGGTCGTGATTTATCCGGCTCTGATCGCGACCGGCGTGCCACCGCAGCTCGCGGCTATCTCCAATCTCGCTTCGGTTATGCCGGCGACCATGCTGGCGGCATTGTCTGACCGCTCGCAATTGCCACATTTTGATCGCGCATTTCGAGCGTCGGTGCGGGACTTGGCGCCGCGCTGCTGGTGCTCACGTCGGAGCGGACGTTTGCGCAGATCGTGCCGCTGTTACTCGGCTTCGCCACGTTGCTATTCCGCGCGAATCAGCCGCTAGCTTCGCGCGCGCCGAGGGGCGCGGCCATGCCATCGCGTTCGACTTCGCCAGCCTGAAAGCGGTGCTGCCCGTTTCATTTTACGGCGGCTATTTTGGCGCCGGTGTCGGCATCCTGATGCTCAGTGTATTCTCGCTGGCGACCAGCGGCGACTATCGCGCCGCCAATGTCGCCAAGAACTTCGTCTCCAGTCTTAACGGCCTCGCCGCAACGCTGGTTTTCGCAACGCAAGGCGTCGTGCTGTGGCCTCAAACGCTGGCGCTTGCCGCGGGCACGATTGGCGGCGGATTAATCGGCGCCTATGTGGCGCGGATCATTCCACGCAACGTCGTGCGCGTGCTCATCGTAGCTGTCGGCGCAACGCTGACGATAGCCTTCGCGCGGCGCTATTGGATTTAGAGCACACTACAGCGCAACGCTGTTGACGCTATTCGCCAAGGCGACAACGCGCGCGGTCATTGCGCTGTTCGGATCGTTGAGCGGATCGATGACAGTGAAATGATTGGCGCCGGCAATTTCCTCGTAACGCGTGAGCGCCATGCCTTGCCGCCACGATTTGACTACCGCTTTGCTCTGGCGCAGAAACTCGCTCGATTCCAGCGCGCCGACGACTGCATCGAGGCTTCGTCCAGCCGGCACGCGCCAATAGAGCGGCGATACGCGGCGCGCTTCCGCTTCGTCGAGCCGCAAATCCTGATTCTGCGATACATGCACCAGCGGCAGGAGATCGAACACGCCGGAGATTGCATAGGCGGCGGGCACGAGATCGGCCGGCACGTCGGATGCAAGGGCTTTCCAGTCTTGCGCTAACATGCAAGCAGCAAGGTGGCCGCCGGCGGAATGGCCGTAGATGAAGATGCGCTGCCGCCGTTTGCGCCAAAGGAAAAGACAGGCCGCACGCATTTGCTCGATGATTTCGGCGATCGAGCAGTTCGGACAAAGATCATAGCCCGCGACCGCGACTGTGATGCCGCGTCCATTCGGGCCTGCCGCCATTTGGGCAAACATCGCAGGCTCGAGCGAGCGCCACCAGCCGCCATGAATGAACATCGCGAGCGGCGTTTTGTCGGCGTCTTTGGCCGGAAACAGATCGATGGTCCGGCGCAGCGAAGGGCCATAGGTAATTCCCAATTTAGCGTTATGTGCGGCCGCGCGGTACGCGGCCCCTTCGCGCTGCCAGCGCGCAAAAATCTCCGGATGTTCGGGCACCCGTGCGCGATTGTCGTATTCAACTTCGTAATCGATGGGCATCGCAGCTCTCTGAGGGCGGGCGCGAAAAGGATCCACCTTTGCGCCGGGCCGAAACAACGTTATCTCTTAGCCATGAAAATCGACGGCAAGCAAATGCGCAGCATTTGGGTCGAGGGCGACCGCGCCAGCGTCGGCATTGTCGATCAGACGCAGCTGCCGCATCGCTTTGCCACTGCGCGGCTTGCCACGCTCGAAGATACTGCCCACGCGGTCAAGACCATGCAGGTGCGCGGGGCGCCGTTGATCGGGGCGGCTGCGGCCTATGGCGTCTGGCTGGCCCTGCGCGCCGATCCATCCGACGAAGCGCTGGAACGCGCTTATGCTACGCTCGTCGCTGCGCGGCCGACCGCGATTAACTTGAAATGGGCCCTCGACGAGATGCTGGCTGCCGTCCGCAACCGGCCGCGTGCGGAGCGGCCGGAAGCGGCTTTGCGCCGCGCCAGCGAGATTGCCGATGAGGATGTGGCCATGAACCAGGCCATTGGTCGCCATGGATTGAAAATCATTGAGGGGGTTGCCGAAAGAAAAAAAGGCGAACGCGTGAACCTGCTCACTCATTGCAATGCCGGCTGGCTCGCGACGGTTGATTGGGGCACAGCGACCGCACCAATCTACATGGCGCACGACAGAGGCCTGTCCGTGCACGTTTTTGCGGATGAGACGCGGCCACGAAACCAGGGTTCTTCGCTCACCGCCTGGGAGCTTGGCCATCACGGCGTGCCGTATACCGTGATTCCTGACAATACGGGCGGCCATCTGATGCAACACGGCCTCATCGACATGGTGATCGTGGGTGCCGACCGCGTCACCGCGCAAGGCGACGTCTGCAACAAGATTGGCACTTATCTCAAGGCACTTGCTGCTCATGACACCAAGGTGCCGTTCTATGTGGCGCTGCCGTCACCGACCATCGATTTCACTGTCAATGACGGACTTACCGAGATTCCGATAGAGCAGCGCGCGGCTGATGAAGTCGCAACAATGACCGGCAAGACTGTGGATGGCCGCATCGAAGCGGTGCAAATTGTGCCGGACAGCTCGCCGGTCGCAAACTATGCCTTCGATGTCACGCCGGCGCGGCTTGTCACCGGGCTGATTACCGAGCGTGGCATTGTCGCCGCAAATCGCGCTGCACTTGCGCAAGCTTTTCCCGAGCGCGCCGAGGTTCGGCTAAAATCGCATCGCAAGGTGACCTGATGGCCTTCCCGTCTACCTCGCTTGCATTGCCCGTTGACGGCCGCCAGTCGGAAACGGCGCTAGCAATCGGGCGCGGTACAGCGCGGCTATTGCACGCGCATGGACGCTGCGTGGTGAGCGAATTGCCGCTGCCCTCAGGCCGACGTGCCGATCTGGTCGCCCTGGATCCGAGCGGTGAGCTTTGGATAGTGGAGATCAAGTCCTCGATCGCAGATTTTCGCGCCGACCAGAAATGGCAGGACTACCGCGCCCATTGCGACCGCCTGTTCTTCGCCACCACGATCGAGGTGCCCTGCGAAATCTTCCCGCCCGATACCGGGCTGATCGTGGCCGATGCGTTCGGTGCCGAATTCAAATGCGAGGCGCCCGAGCACAAGCTGCCGGCAGCAGCCCGCAAATCGATGATGTTGTTGTTCGCTCGCGCTGCCGCGATGCGGCTGCAATCGCTCGCCGATCCGACCGGGCCATATGGGGACGCGGACTAAAATTCAGCGCGGTGCGCGTTTCGCAAGGATACGCTGCAAGGTGCGGCGGTGCATGTTGAGGCGGCGCGCGGTTTCCGAGACATTGCGGCCACACAATTCATAGATACGCTGGATGTGCTCCCACCGAACGCGATCGGCCGACATCGGATTTTCAGGCGGTTCGATCTTGACGTTGTCCAACGCGAGCAACGTCGCCACGACGTCATCGGCGTCGACGGGCTTGGCGAGATAATCGACGGCGCCAAGCTTTACGGCGTTCACCGCAGTCGCGATATTGCCATAGCCTGTAAGGATAATGCCGCGCGCATCCGGCCGTCGACGCTTGAGTGCGGATATCACGTCGAGCCCGTTGCCGTCGCCAAGCCGCATGTCGACGACCGCATAGGCAGGTGCCACTTTCTCGACTTGCAGCAAGCCATCGGCAACCGACTCAGCGGTCGAGACGATAAAGCCGCGCTGCTCCAGCGCCTTGGCGAGCCGCTGCAGGAAGGAATAGTCGTCTTCGACGATCAACAAGGACCGTTCGCCGGAGATTTTTTCTTTTGCCGCCGCGTTGGCGGCCTCACCCGTCGCAGCGTCCAAGTCATCACCCGCGCGCTGAACTTATGCCCATCCTAGCTCGTCTAGCCTTTCAATCGCACCGCAACAAATAGTGATTGTTGTGGTCCGCCTCAAGCCGCTGCGAATGTTAATGATTGCTCGAAATCGCTGCGGGTCCAGCTTAATCTGACGACGGCGCCACATTGTGGCTGGGGTCTGTTTTCGAATGACAGCGTCGCGCCAGAGCGCTCGAGCAGCGTTTTGGCGATAAAAAAACCGAGCCCCAAACCGGCCGCTTCTTCACCGGTATCATTTTGGTGATGCCGGCGGCTGGTTACATAAGGCTCGCCAATTCGGTCCAGGATTTCCGGTGCGAAGCCCGGTCCATCGTCGCTGATTGTGACCGCGACGGAATCCTCACCCCACTGGGCGTCGACCGTAACCCGCGCACGCGCGAAATCGACCGCATTTTCCAGTAGATTGCCGAGCCCATAGAGGACGGCCGGATTGCGTGCGCCGACCGGCTCCGCGCTGCGATCGCTCGGCGCAATCACGTCGATCGTCACGCCGAAATTGCGATGCGGCGCAACCACCTCCTCGATCAGTGCTGTGAGGGGCATACGATCGAAAGGCTCGCCGCCTGCCGACAATTCGGTGAGCTTGGCCAGAATATCGCGGCAGCGCGTAGCCTGCTCTCGCAAGAGCCGCACATCATCGCCATGCGGCGCGTTGGGCGCGATTGCGCGCTCCAACTCTTTGGCGATCACAGAAATGGTGGAGAGTGGCGTGCCGAGCTCGTGTGCGGCGGCGGCGGCAAGTCCGTCAAGCTGGGAAAGGTGTTGCTCGCGCGTCAGCACCAGTTCGGTCGCTGCAAGCGCATCGGAGAGCTGGCGCGACTCCTCCGTGATCTGCCAAGCGTAGACGCCGATAAAGCCGATCGCGAGCAGAATGCAAAGCCAGACTCCCATCATGTAGATCGGCGGCAACTGCAAGGGATCGTCGCTGTCCCACGGCAGCGGATAATGCACAAACACCAATATCGTGGCGCACGCTACCGCGAAGCCGCCCAGCAAGAGGGTAAAGCGCGGGGGAAGCGCAGTCGCCGACAGCAACACTGGCCCCAGGAACATAAAGGCGAACGGATTTTGCAGCCCGCCCGTCAAGAAGAGGAGCACCGCCAGCTCCGCAATGTCAAAGGCGAGCAACCAGGCAGCGCGATCGGGCTCGAGCCGCTGCGTCATATGGAAACGCAGTCGCAGCGCTACGTTGAGCCAGGCAGCTAGAACGATCGCCGCAAGGCAGGCATATATCGGCAGCTCGAATTCGAGCCCGTAATAGACCACCAGCACAGCGGCGGTCTGGCCGATGATGGCGAGCCAGCGCAGCCGCACCAGCGTGTCGAGGCGCACATTGCGGCGCGGGTGGTGCAGGGTGAGGCCGAGCGCAGGCATAGGGCAGTCTATCTACGCGCGGCGCGGCTATAAATTGCAAATTGCGTCCGCATCACGGGGCTTGCACTTCCTGCTGCGCGGCGTCACATCTCACGCCGTATGGACGCGCAGAGCACTTCCGCCATCGCAGTCGACCGGCTGGTCAAGCGCTACAAGGGCGTGGCGGCGGTTGATGGCATCTCATTTCGGCTGGCTCCGGGTTCGATCACCGGGCTACTTGGCGGTAATGGCGCGGGGAAGACCACCACAATTGCGATGATCATGGGGCTAGTCACACCAACCTCCGGCACCGTCACCGTGTTAGGGGCCGAAATGCCGAGAGAGCGCTACCATGTGCTGCACCGCATGAATTTCGAAAGTCCTTATGTCGACATGCCAACGCGCCTCACGGTGCGGCAAAACCTGTCTGTGTTCGCGCAGCTCTATGCAGTGCCGGACATCGACGAACGCATCGACAGTCTGGCAGTTGAACTCGATCTGACCGAATTTTTCGACCGGCCCACCGGCAAGCTCTCGGCCGGGCAGAAGACACGAGTCTCGCTCGCTAAGGCGCTGCTCAACAAGCCAGAAGTACTGTTGCTTGACGAGCCAACTGCATCGCTTGACCCCGATACCGCGGATTGGGTGCGCTCTCGACTCGAGCGTTATCGCGCGGAGCAGGGCGCGACCGTGTTGCTTGCCTCACACAACATGGGTGAGGTCGAACGCTTGTGTGAGCGCGTCATTATCATGAAGAAAGGCCGCATAGAGGACGACGATACGCCCGCGCAACTGCTCTCGCGCTACGGCCGTGAAACTCTGGAAGAAGTGTTCTTAGACGTCGCGCGTGGGCGGCGGCAAAGCGAGGCCGCGCAATGATTGCTGTTCTCGTGTCCCGGATGCGGTGCAGCGTGCAGCGAAGCGAAACGATGCACCGCAGATCCGGGACCGCTACAGGCTCAACATCTGATGCGATCCAGGGTCTGCAGCGCAGCATTGCACGCTGTTCTGAGCCCGGGAAAAGACGCATCGACACGCCATGAACATCAGCGATACCGGCGTGAATTTCTCGTTCAACCGTGTCGCCGCGATGGTGCGGCGTTATTGGTATCTGTTGCGTTCGTCGTGGCCGCGTATTCTCGATCTGATCTATTGGCCGACCGTGCAAATGCTAATGTGGGGTTTTCTACAGGTCTACATTTCGCAAAACGCAGGATTTTTCGCTCACGCCAGCGGCGTATTCATCGGCTCAGTGCTGCTGTGGGACATCCTGTTCCGAGGCCAGCTCGGCTTTTCAATTTCGTTTCTCGAAGAGATGTATGCGCGCAACCTCGGCAACATTATGATGTCGCCACTGCGCCCGGCCGAATTCCTGCTCGCGCTCATGATCATGAGCATTGTCCGTTTGTCGATCGGTATGATCCCGGTCTCGCTGCTCGCCATTGTCTTCTTTGGCTTTAATTTGTGGGCGCTCGGTCTGGCGCTTGCAGCGTTTTTTGCCAACCTCATTCTGACGAGCTGGTCAGTTGGCATTTTCGTCGCCGGTCTGTTGTTGCGGAACGGTCTTGGTGCCGAGAGCATGGCCTGGACCATCATGTTCTTGTTTCTGCCACTGACCTGCGTCTATTACCCCGTGGCGATCCTGCCGGACTGGCTCCAGTATTTCGCCTGGGCGCTGCCGCCAACTTACGTATTTGAAGGCATGCGCGCGCTGGTAATCGACCATGTGTTTCGCGCCGATCTGATGGCGGAAGCCCTCGCGTTCAATATCCTTATGTTCGCAGCTGCATCATTGGCTTTCCTGAAGCTCTTGCAGAGCGCACGGGTCCAAGGCTCGCTGTTGCAAACCGGCGAGTAGGACAAAAAAGGCTGTGTTTATGTACGCTTACGGCCACGGTTCGCGTTGTAAACCGGACGCGAACAACTTATCTCTATGTTGACGCTATGACAGAAAAACGACAGTCTCCCGCACCGCAGCGGAGTTCGGGGGCTGATTCCATGGCAATAGGTGAATTCGGCGGAGCAGCGACGCTCTCCGACGACAGCGGCACGTTGTTGGCGACGCCGATGTACTGGTTTTACGAACTGGGCCATGCGGCGCTCAATCCCTCCCGTGCCTTCGCAGACGCCACGCGATTGTTCTTCAAGAATCCCGTCAATCCGCTCGCTCACACTGCCTACGGCAAATCCATGGCAGCGACGATGGAATTGTTCGAGCGCTCGACCCGACGTTATCGACAGCCGGAATGGGACATCGATTCAACGACCGTCGGCGCCGAGAAGATTCCTGTGAACATCAAGAGCGTGTGGCATCGCCCGTTCTGCCGGCTCTTGCACTTCGAGCGCACCTTCGCCCGCCCGCCGCGACGGCCTCAGCCGAAATTACTGATCGTTGCACCGATGTCGGGCCACTACCCGACGTTGTTACGCGGCACGGTGGAAACTTTCCTGCCCAATCACGACGTCTACATCACCGAATGGATCGATGCGCGCATGGTGCCGCTGGCGGAGGGGCGCTTCGATCTCGATGCCTACATCGAATACATCGTTTCGATGTTGCGCATGTTCGGCGGTGACGTGCATGTAATTGCAGTTTGCCAGCCATCGGTGCCGGTGCTCGCCGCTGTTGCGCTCATGGAAGCCGATAATGATCCTGATGTGCCGCACTCCATGGTGCTGATGGGCGGACCGATCGACACTCGCATTAACCCCAATGGGGTCAATAGGCTGGCAGAGCGGCGCGGGCTCAACTGGTTCCGCAACCACGTGATTACCAAAGTGCCATTCCCGCATCCCGGTGTAATGCGTGACGTCTATCCCGGCTTCCTGCAGCTTCATGGTTTCATGAGCATGAACCTGGACCGGCACATCGAAGCGCACCACAATTTGTTCCTGCATCTGGTCAAAGGTGATGGCGATTCGGCGCAGAAGCACCGCGAGTTCTACGACGAATATCTGGCTGTCATGGATCTCGCCGCGGAATTCTATCTGCAGACAGTGGATACCGTGTTCATCCGCCATGCGCTGCCGAAGGGGCAGATGACGCATCGTGGTCGCCGCGTTGATCCGGCCGCGATCAAACGGGTTTCGCTGATGACGGTTGAAGGCGAGAACGACGATATTTCGAGCATTGGCCAGACTGAGGCCGCGCACGCTCTGTGCGTCAACATTCCGGACGAGCACAAGGTGCAGTATGTGCAGCCTGCGGTCGGCCATTATGGCGTGTTCAATGGCTCGCGCTTCCGCGCCGAGATCGCTCCACGCATTGCCGATTTCACGCTGTCATGCAACGGCGGACGCACCCTGCGCTCCGCTTTGAAGCTCGTAGCCCAGCGTTGATCTCGCGCTCGCACGTGTGATTGTGGCACACTGACGGCCCGTTCTGATTCTGGGTCGACGATGTCCATACCGCTGCGAGCCTTGCTCTTTCGCCGCACCAGTGAACCGTCAGCAATCACAGTTGATTTCGACGGCGAGATCTATCTGGTGCGCGTTCGCCGTCATCGGCAGGCACGCCGCTATACGCTGCGCATCCACGCGGCGAGCCGCGATGTGATTCTCACTATGCCGCTGCGCGGCAGCGTGAGGCAGGCGAAAGAGTTCGCCGAGAAACATGGCGCGTGGATTGCGGTGCGGCTCAGGCGGCTCCCTGAGGCCGCACCCTTTGCGCACGGTACTTTACTGCCGCTGCGCGGACGCGAACACCGCATTGAGCATCGGCGCGCTGCGGGAGGCATGGTCTGGGTCGAGGCGCGCGCGAGCGAACAACTGCTCTGTGTCGCTGGCGAAGAGCCCCATTTGCCCCGTCGGGTGCACGACTATCTCAAGCGTGAAGCCAAGCGCGACCTGGAAGTGGCGAGCCGTTACGCAGCGCAAGCGCTTGGCGTCAAGATTAAGCGGGTGTCAGTGCGCGACCAGTCGAGCCGCTGGGGTTCGTGCTCGTCGACCGGCGTGCTTTCCTATTCCTGGCGATTGATTCTTGCCCCACCGTTCGTGCTCGACTATCTGGCTGCCCATGAAGTCGCTCATCTGATCGAGATGAACCACTCGCGCCGGTTCTGGCGGCTCGTTGAGCGAATCTGCCCGCATATGGGTCGCGCCAAGGCTTGGCTCGATGCTCACGGCGCCGATTTGCATCGCTACGGTTTCGACACACGTTCATAAAAAATTTTTGGCGGATCATTGACCTATGTTGCGTCCCGGCACTTTCGCGCTCACGGCTTTGCTTGCGGCGTTGAGCGCGATCGGTCCACTCACCACCGACATGTATCTGCCGTCGCTGCCGGACATTGCACGGCAGCTGGATGCCTCGACCGCGCAAGTGCAACTGACGATTTCCGCCTATCTGATCGGTTTTGCGGTCGGGCAGATATTCTATGGCCCCGTCTCTGACCGTCGCGGCCGCAAACCAGTGCTAGTCGCTGCGATTGCGCTTTATTGCGTAGCGAGCCTAGCTTGCGCGCTCTCGAGGTCGATCGAAATGCTGATCGTGGCGCGCGCGTTTCAGGCGCTTGGCGGCGCCGGTGGTATCGTGCTCACGCGCGCCGTCGTGCGCGATATTTATTCGGGCGCCCGCGCTGGGCGAGAATTGTCGCTCATCGGCTTGGTGATGGCGCTGGCACCTGTGCTGGCGCCAATTGCGGGCGGGTTGGTGCAGACCGGCTTCGGTTGGCGGGCGACATTCCTCACTCTGGTCATTGTTGGGTTGTTGGGCGGCGTAATTGTCTTACTGCTGCTGCCAGAAACTCTAAATGCGCGCGCGGCCGAACCGCTGTCGATGCGATCGATATTTCGCTCCTATCGCATGGTCGCGCGCAACCCGTCCTATCTGGCCTATCTCGGCATCGCCTCGGCAAGCTACGCCGGTTTGTTCGCGTGGATCTCCGGCGCGGCGTTCGTCCTGCAAAATCTCTACGGTCTTACGCCGTTTGATTTTGGCGTTGCATTTGCGCTCGGCTCAATCGGTTACATGACCGGCTCGGCCCTGGCGGCACGGATGGTGGTCAAGGTGGGGCTCGACGGCATGCTTGGCATTGGTGGCTGTGCCTGCGCTGCCGGCGGCCTTGGAATGGTGGTGGCGGTAGCGTTCGGGTTGACTTCTTTCTTGTCTCTCGTGTTACCCGTTGCGGTTTACCTTGCCGGCCTTGGCATGGTGCTGCCGCAGGGTATTGCCGGGGCGATGACGCCGTTTCCCGAGCGCGCCGGCGCCGCTTCCTCGCTGTTTGGCTTTGTGCAGCAGAGTGCCGCTGCGCTATGTGGCGCGGCGGTGGGGTGGTTCTTGGGTCAGAGCGCTTGGCCACTCGCCGTTGGCGTGGCAGCGATGGGCGGCGCGACGCTGGGGTTGTGGCTGGCGACGCGCGGTATCCGACGGGCCGCGACCAAACATTAAATTCAGCGGCGACCGAACAGATTGTTGAGCAGCCAGCCGTCGAGGCCGCCGCTGCCTGTGGTCGCCGAATTAGCTGCAACTGGTTGTACCGGCGCGGGTGGCGTCGGTCTCGATCCACCGCCGAACAGTTCGGAGAAAATATTTTCGGTTGAAGCACCCGGCAGACTTGCGACCGGTACTCCCTGGTGCGCGCCGCGCATAAAGCGGCTCCAGACTTCCACCGGCAGGCTGCCGCCGGTTACGTGCTTGGTTGGCGTGCCGTCGTCATTGCCGAGCCAGACTCCGGTAACGAGGTGCGCGGTGTAGCCGATGAACCAGGCATCGCGGAAATCTTGTGACGTGCCCGTCTTTCCGGCTGCTGGCCAGCCGGGCAATGTCGCCTTCTGCGCGGTACCGATGGTCAGTGTCTCGGCCATCATCGCGTTCATCATCGTCACGTAGTGCGCGTCGACGATGCGTCCGAACTGCCGAGCGCTGCGTGCGTAAAGCACCTTGCCGTTGGAAGCGGTGATCTTCCCGATCACGTGTGGCACGAGCGCAAAACCACCATTGGCAAAGTGCGCATAGGCCCCGACAAGTTCCAGTACTGAGACCTCCGAGGTGCCGAGCGCGATTGAGGCATTGGGCTCCAGTTTCGAGGCGATGCCGAGCCGGTAAGCGGTGCGCACCACCGCCATTGGCGTGACTTCCAGCGTCAGACGCACCGACACCGTATTGAGCGAAAGTGCCAGTGCCTTGGTCAGCGTCACCGGTCCGAAATATTCGTTGCTGTAGTTTTCAGGCTGCCAGCCTTTGATCTTGATCGGTTTGTCCTCGCGTACGGTATCGGGGGTAAGACCGTGCTCGAGCGCGGTGAGATAGACGAACGGCTTGAAAGCTGAGCCGGGTTGGCGTTTTGCGGCGACCGCGCGGTTGAACTGGCTGTCGGCGTAATTGCGGCCGCCGACCAAAGCGCGCACCGCGCCATCCGGCGTCATCGCTACCAGCGCGCCTTGCGCGACGCCGTTCTTGTCGCCCTTTTGTGCAAGCTCCTCGTTAAGCGTCTTCTCCGCGTTAGCCTGCAGGGTCGCGTCGATCGTAGTTTGCACCACGATATCCTCGTCCACGTGGCCGAGGACGTCGTTAAGCGCGTCCATGATCCAATCGGCCACATAGTTCACCGAGCCAGTATTGGCTTGCGCCACGATGCGCGGCGGATGCGTCACGGCCGCGCGTTCTGTGGCGCCGTTGATGAACCTGAGCTCCGCCATAGCGCTGAGCACGACCTGGGCGCGCTTTTCAGCGCCGTTGAAATTGCGCGTCGGTGCAAGTCGCGACGGCGATTTCACTAATCCGGCGAGCAGCGCAGCTTCGGCCAGCGTGATATGTCGTGCAGATTTTCCGAAATAGCGCTGCGAGGCCTGTTCAATACCATAGGCGCCGGATCCGAAATACACTCGGTTGAGATACATTTCGAGAATCTGCGTCTTGGAAAATTTGCGCTCCAGCCAAAGCGCCAGGAGCACTTCCTGGAGCTTGCGGGTAATTGTTCGTTCCTGAGTTAGGAAGAGATTCTTCGCGAGCTGTTGAGTGATGGTGGAGCCGCCTTGAGCGACGGCGCGATGCAGGACGTTGGCGACAAACGCGCGTCCGATACCGAACGGATCGACGCCGTAGTGCTCGTAAAAACGGCGATCCTCGATGGCGACGAACGCCTTGGGCACATAGCTCGGCATTTCTTTTAAAGGCAGCGGTTCACCGGCGAGGTCGCCGCGGCGCGCGAGCGCGCGCCCCTGCATGTCCACGATCTGGATCGATGGCGCGCGCTTGGGGATTTCCAGGGACTGGATCGGCGGCAGGTGCACGCCAACCCAAGCCACAACGCCGACGCCGCCAATCGCGAGCCAGAGGCCGACGACCAGGCTCCAGTATGCAATCCGGCCAATGAGCGAACGTATATTGCGGGCAGGGCGCTGTTTGCGGGTGCGCCGTTTGCGAGGCTTGGCCCGTGGCTTTTCGACCGCGTCGGGCGCCGGGCGATCGCCGGCGGAAATGCGCAGATCCGGGCCGCTGTCGAACACCGGTTCGCGGCGCGCGCCCGCTTGTCCCCTTTTCGACGCCATTACGCGACCCATTTCACGCCGGCGGATACAAAACGCCGGCCCCCAAAGGCACGCTAAGCGGGTCGATTTAAGGGGTCGTTAAGATGGCTGTGGCGAAAAACATCTACAATGCATGAGGATCGCATGAGGATCGCGCGTTGTTTTACAATTTCACTCGCTTCAGTTTTACAAATTTGTTCCCGTCACGTTCACGCTTGGCATTGCCGCGGCGGTGGCCGACGAGGATTCGTGGAAGCCAAATTTGTGATGCACGTGAATGTCCGCTTCTCTAATCGGCCGGTTGGGGTCAAGCGCTTTCAGACTATCCATCACGACAGTGTCGATGTCGCTCACGGGCTCGTGCTTCTCTTCGGA
>JBARNC010000288.1:0-11306 GCA_049802775.1 Pseudolabrys sp.
TTTCGTCATGATCTGCGCGCCCGGCGCTTCGCGATGGAATTTGCCCAATCCGGCGACATGGCGCTCCAGCGCATCGCCGATGCGGCGGGCGTGTCACTCATTCTGATCCTGTCCGACATCAACATGCCCGGCATGAGTGGGCTCGAAACTGGTGCCCAGGGCGAGGGCTGCGCGGCCAGATGTTCCGGTCATAATGATCACTGCCTATGGCGATGCAGACACCAAGCGCAAGGCGCTGGAAAGCGGCGCGGAGGCGCTTTTTACCAAACCCATCGACTTCTTGCTGCTTCGCAACGAGATCGACACGCGAGTCGCACAGGCCGCGTGACTGCACGGCCATTGCTTGCAAACGTGGCCGGTGTCGCGGCGGGTGAATAGTTCACGTGCACCGGGCGATGACCCTACTTGATCGCGTTGCTGCCCAAGATCGCGTATGTCGGCTTAGGTAAAGCGGACATTCTGCAGACTAGTCGCACAATGTCTGCCAAAGCGGATACATCGTTCGTGGCGATTCCTGCATGAGCGAGTCTCATCGGATCACCTACTCATTTGAAGTTATCGGTCGATTCGCTTCTACGGCGCTAAGACAGAAGCTTCGCGGGCGCGCGAAGGTTACGCTCGATTTCACCGCCGATCGCTTCTTGCCGCCGTGAATAGAGTTGCCAGACGAGCAGAACAGTGCTCACGACAACCGCCGGCACGAAAAAGCTCAGTATAAGCCAGGTCACTCCGCCGGCAGACCCCATGAGATGTTCACGCACACCGCCGCGTATATTGGAAACTGTGTCGTAGGCTGTCTCCGCAGCGAGCAACCACGCTAGAGGAATAGCGAGCCGCGACCGCTGACGGAGCAGTGCGATCGTGACGAGCGCCATAATCGCGCCGCCGACATCGCCAATCACGATCTCCATCGCTCCGCTATCCGAGATCGGGAAGCCATCGCGCTGCGCGGAGAACACCTGTAACGCGATATAACGGAATACGTGCACCCAGAGCAGCGCTATAAGCGCATCAGCGCGCCCACGGCTATTAAGCCAAGGAACGACGTACCACCGCGCAATTGCTCCGAGCACGATCAAGCTTAGAAGCTGCGCGGAAGCTTGCGCTGGCATCAGGTAGTTCATTGTCGCACCTCCGAAAGCGGCCGGTTGCGGGCCGGCGTGGAATTGGTGGTCGGAAGGACACGCCGGCCAAAGAACATCCGCTTCAGCAGGCCATCCTTTAGGATCAGCGTGTGGTAGAGCGCGCCTGTGACGTGGAGCGCGATGAGCGCCATCAGCAGCCGCGAAAAAAGGTAGTGAACCGTGCGTACCGGGAAAACCCAGAAATCAACAGGCAAAGCACCACCGCCACCGAAAACGATAGTGGGCAAGCCGGTTTGAAGTGCCATGACGATACCGCTGCCCGCCATGCCCAGCACCGCCACATAGAACAATCGGTGTGAGACCCAGGCGAGCCAATCCAACATCGGGCTTCCGGTCGAAGCCGCTGCCGGATGCTTCGTTAGCGTGCGTACAAGAAGCCGCACAAGCATCAGCAGCAGAATCAAAACGCCGCCAATCATATGGCTGCGCAAAGCCTCAAGTTTCATGGGATCGCTATTCGCGATCTTGACCATCACCAGGGCACCGAGAGCCAATGCAGCGATGGTCAGCAGTGCCAACATCCAATGCAATGCGGCCAGCACGGGATGATAGCGAATGACCTGTGGCATGCGCATTCCTTCTTGAACCGCGTCGCGCAGTTGTTCATGCCACGCGTCTGCCCACGGCGAGCGCAATGCGGCCAAGGCCTGCGCGGGTTCAGCGATCCGAACGCGCGCCTTGAGAGTCTCTGCCGCGAAAATTGGTCGCGCTCAATAAGACACTTCATGACCCACGAACGTGACAGATCCGAAGTAAAACATTTTCCGGGACAACATTGTCCTCGAGCATGGCCGACCAAGCGTCTGGGATTGCCCACTACTCGGCGCTCGTTAGCGTCAATGGCCATCCACCATACGTTGTCACGTTTCGGCCCGCTGGCGTGTCTTGTTCTGCAAGAGCCTGATCGATTGGAGGCAATGCGTGGGTGCAACGCCGACGACAGAAGGCGCCCGTCCTTATGACGTTGTTGTCATGGGTGGCGGCTATGCCGGCCTTATGGCCGCGTTGCGGCTTGCGCGGCGAAAATGGCAGTTGCGCATCGCGCTAATAAGTCCTCGCGATCAGTTCCTAGAACGCGTGAGACTTCAAGAAAGCGTTGTTGCCGCGGTTGCGCCACGCATCCCGTCGATTTCAGCATTCGTCGCAGGAACCGGTATTGAATACATTCGCGGCAGCATTACTTCGCTCGATGCAGGCTGTCGCCGAATGCAGATCGCCACCGAAACTCAAGTACGCGAGATCGCGTTCGATCAGGCTGTTTATGCATTAGGTTCGAACATCGACGTGGAAGGCATTCCGGGCGCCGCCGAACACGCTTATCGGCTCGAAGCCGGTGACGGCCCACGTTCAGCGGCAGCGCTGAGGGCGAAATTACGGGAATACGCCGATCGGCCGGTGCACGTCGTCACTATCGGGGGCGCCGAGACCGGGGTTGAGGTCGCTGGCGAAATCAAAACTGCCTGGCCGAGCGCCGAGTTGACAATGGTAAGTCGGTCGCGGTGCGGTGACTTCCGAGGCGCTCGCGTGGGAAAAGCCGTGCGCACCGAACTCACGCGTCTGGGTGTCGCTTTGATCGACGGCGAGACGGTTGCCGAGGTCCGCCCGAACGAGGCCATAACCAATACTGGCCGAACGATTGCCTGTGACATCTGCGTGTGGTCAGGCGGGCTACGTTCGATATCAGTTGCGCGTGATGCCGGACTTGCGACGGACCCGCAGGGCCGCGTCTGGGTCGACCCCGATTTACGGTCGATTTCCCACCCGCATATCCTAGTAGTCGGCGACGCTGCCCATCCGGTTGCTCCGACCGGTGCGCCCTACCGATTGTCGGCGTTTGTCGCCCTAGTATCGGGAGCCCATGCCGCGGATGCCATTGCAGCACAAAAGGCCAATCGGCGCCTAGCACCATTCAGCTTCTCCACAATCGGCCAAGGCATCGCGATTGGTCGGGGCGGCGTTGGCTTCTTCAGTTATCCTGACGACAGGCAATCCCTGTTTATCCTCAAAGGCCGAGCGGCGCGCCATGTTCGTAATTTCTTTGTGTGGTTCATCAGCTACGCGCTCAGACTTGAGCGTAGAATTCCGGGCTTCTTCTTCTGGCCGGGGCGGCGGCGAGTGTCATGGCACCAAGCAAACGACGCGATCCAGAAGGTCCGAACGGCATGAATCTTGACGAAGCTTTTGCTGAACTAAGGCCGGCAATGTTTGCCTTGGCCTATCGGATTACAGGCAACCGCGCTGACGCCGAGGAGATCGTACAGGACGCCTTCGTGCGGCTGCACGATGCCGCGCCAAAGGAAGCGGTACGCTCGCTCAAGTCCTATCTAGCCACGATCACGGCGCGACTGAGTCTCAATCGTCTGCGCGATCAACGTGCGCGCCGTGAAACCTATTTCGGCGAGTGGTTGCCCGAACCTCTCCTGACCGAGAATGAACCCGAAGTGCGCGCCGAGGATGTATCGTTCGCTTTGCTTGTTGTGCTTGAACGGCTCTCACCGGTGGAGCGCGTCGTATTCGTATTGCGCAATGCCTTTGATCTCGCCTTTGAAGAGATTGCCCCCGTGGTCAGGCGCGATGTCATCGCGTGCCGCAAAATCTTCAGCCGCGCTCGCGCGCGGGTCATCGAAGAACGGCCGCGCTTTACTGTGGACCGCGCGCGCCATCGCGCTCTGATGCGCAGCTTCCTTGAAGCGGCGCGCGGGGAGGATATGGACAAGCTGCTTGTGCTGCTAGATGACAAAGTCGTCCTGCATGGCGACGGTGGCGGAAAAGCCCTTGCCACGAAGAAGCCCGTCGTCGGCAGATCTGCTGTCGCACGATTTGTGATCTCTGTGACGCGCACTCTGCCGCCAGAAGTCGCCATCGAGATGATCGAGCTCAACGGAGCGCCCGGACTGATCGCTAGGGCAGGTGGGCGCCCTGTCGTGGTGGTCATGATTGACACAGATGGCGAGCGTATCCATTCGATCTTCGCCGTCGCCAATCCCGACAAGCTTGATGCCATCGCAGCGGCGGAACCAAGGACTACTACTCCCGGCTGAATACTGTGTCCGCTTTACCCCCAAGCGGACTCACGCACCGCAGCAAACGTCAGGGAGGGCCTCTCTCCCGGTCAGTTTCGTGTACTTGTCTGTCGAGTGCCCTTTTAACAAATTCCATGGTTTGGACGTCCACTTAGTGCCAACAAGTGATCGCGCGTTCAGAAGCTGCCGTCGGCTTCCATAAATTTTTCGTCCAGAGTGGGTCCAATCTCCACCTTGAAGAAACTCTCTTGCGACGCATGGCCGCTCCATACATTGGGTCAGAAGCTGATCGCTATTCTCTTCCATTCACGGCGAATAAAAGAAATCGACCAGCCCCAGCGACACGAACGGGGCATAGGTAACCAGGAGCAACACGAAGATCAGGGTTGCGATG
Source organism: Pseudolabrys sp. (assembly GCA_049802775.1). Lineage (GTDB taxonomy): Bacteria > Pseudomonadota > Alphaproteobacteria > Rhizobiales > Xanthobacteraceae > Pseudolabrys. The sequence goes on from JBARNC010000288.1 coordinate 4,563, forward strand.
AAATAAACATTAAGCTTGGACGTTTCCCAGATATTGGCCTTGGCAATCGAGCACGAGACCATGAGCACGCTGGCCACTGGCGGTGTCTGCTGGCCGACCGCGATGTTAAGCGTCACAATGATACCGAAGTGGATGGGGTCAATGCCGACCGCCTTGATCAGGGGCAAAACGACGGGCACGACCAGAATGATTGCGGCAGCGCCGTGCAGGAAGAAGCCCAGCACAAACAAGATGAGATTTAGAATCGCCAGCACGACCAGAGGATTGTTAGTCAATGTTGTGACCGATTCCGCCAGACGCTGCGGGATCTGCGTCTCGGTCAGATAAACGCCGAGCAGCGCCGAGGTCGCCACCAGCAGCATAACCACTGCGGTGTGGGTAACGCCTTCAAACAACGCCTGGCGTAAAACAGCGGCGCTGAGTTCTCGGTAGTAAAACCCGATAGCGAGCGCAGCTACGACCGCAAGCGCGCCGCCTTCGGTGGCGGTAACGATGCCGCCGAATATTCCCCCGAGAATGATAACCGGCAGCATCAAAGCGAGCTTGGCGTCCCAAAATGCTGTGATGATGCCGCTCAATTTCAGCAGGTTCTCGCGCGGGAGCTTATAGCGCACCGCAAAGCCATAGGCCGTTACCATCAGCATGAGGCCGCCCAATACCCCGGGGATGACACCGGCGACGAACAGCTTGACCACGGAAGTATCGGCCAGCGCTGCATAAAGGATCATCGGGATCGACGGCGGAATGATGATGGCCAGCGAGGCTGCCGAGGACATGACCGCCGCAGCCAGTTCTTTCGGATAGCCGCGCGCCTTCATGCCGGGAATCAAGATGGAGCCAAGCGCGGCGACGTCGGCGACCGAACTCCCCGAGATCTCAGCAAAGATCATCGATGAAACGATCGCCACCATGGCGAGCCCGCCGCGGATAAACCCAACCAGAGCCAGGCAGAAGCCGATCAGCCGCCGCGAGATCGACGTGGCATTCATCAACGATCCGGCCAGCACGAACAACGGAATGGCGATCAACGGAAATTTTCCGGCACCCTCGTACAGCACGATAGCGGCGTTTAGCAGCGCCGCTTCGCCGCCCGAGATCGTCATGGCCGCCAGAGCCACGATGCCAAGGGCCACCGCGATCGGCACGTCGAGGCAGCAGAGCACCAGGAATCCGGAAAGCACGAGCAGCGCCGGCATATGCGTCTGTTCCTACGTGAGGTACTCGGCAGTTTCGGCGCCCCGGCTCACTTCTTGGAGCTTTTTCCAGGCCATTGGCAGGGTTACCAGTTCCGCGACCACGAACAGGACGGAGGCAATCGGAATGACGGATTGGGCCACCACGCTCGGAAACCATTCGACCGTCATGAGCCGCTCGTCGCTGATAACGTGCATCAGCCGGACGCCGCCCCAGGCCAGCGCCAGAAAGAAGGTGATGGTGAGGGCTTCCGACACGGTAAAGGCTAGCGCCCGCCCGCCGGCCGGCAATTGCCGCACGATATTGTCGAAGCCAAGATGGCCGCGGTGCAGCACGACCAGCGCCGCGCCGAAATACGTCAGCCAGGTCAGCAGAATCGGCGCGACCTCGTCATACCAAGCAAGACCCGCACCGAAGAAACGGATCGCCGCCGCAATAGTGACCAACGCGGTAAGCAGCACGAGCAACAAACCGGCGAACACTTCGAGTGCGAGCCGCAGCCACCGGGCAATCGGTTGCACGGCGCGGCTTACTTCGCCAGTGCCAGCGTCTTATCGATCAGCGCATGGCCGCCGGACACTTCCTTGCCGAACAGGTCGTAAACCGGCTTGGAGGCCGCGACGAAGGAATCGCGATTGGCGACGTTCACAGCGATGCCGGTCTTTTTCAATTTGTCAAGAACCGCAATGTCTTCCTTCTCGGCGCTGTCGAACGCCCAGTGCTGGGTCTCGCGGGCGATCTTTTCAATCTGAGTCCGGATATCGGCGGGCAGCTTGTTCCAACGCTCCAGCCCGGTGGTCAAGAATGACGGGGTGTAAACGTGATTCGTTATCGTGAGGTATTTTTGAACTTCGTTGAGCTTTCCACCCCAGATGTTCGGCAACGGATTTTCCTGGCCGTCCATGACGCCGGTCTGCAAAGCAACAAACAGTTCGTTGAATTCCAGCGGAGCCGGCGACGCGCCATAGGCTTCGAACATCTTTTGTCGCCAGACGCCGCGTGGGATGCGGATCTTGATACCCTTCAAATCCTCGGGCGTATTGATTGAATGTTTGTTGTTGGTGATGTGGCGGAAGCCATTTTCATAGACGGCGACGATTTTGTATCCCTTGGCCTCGGCTTTGGGGGCGATGTCGCTCCAGAAGACTTTATCAAGAAAGCGCTCAAAATGCGCGCGGTCTTTGATCAGATAGGGCATATCGAACAGCCCGAATTCGGGCGAAACTGTCGACATGATGGTCGAGGGCTGCGAAAAATCCAGCGTCCCGATCTTCAGTTTCTGCAACATTTCACGCTCGTTGCCGAGCTGGCTATTATCGTACACCGTCACATGGACCTTACCGGCCATTTGTTCATTGATGCGGCGGGCAAATTCCGTGGCTGAAATCGATTGATTGCCGGCGGCAGGCGTTGTGTTGCCGAGCTTGAGTTCGATCACCTCGGCACGCGCCGTCGGTCCAACCGTCAGGCCAACCAGCATCAACAGCACTGCAATCTTCGTTTTCATCATTTCCTCCCGCTTGCGGATTGGCTTTTCTTGACGTCCCAACGAAGTGCTCCCCTAGACCAGCACACGACCGTTCCCCATAGAGCAAGCAATGGCGAAGGCGCGCTTTGACGCTTCGACATTGGCAATACCCTTGCCAGCGATGTCATAGGCGGTGCCATGCGCCGGCGTGCACAACGGCACCGGCATGCCGCCCAGCACGGTCACACCCTGGTCGAAGCCGAGCGCCTTGATCGCGATCTGGCCCTGGTCGTGAAACAGCGTCAGTACTGCGTCGAACTGCCCGGCGCGCGCCCGCAGGAATACGGTATCGGCCGGAAACGGTCCTTGCGCGGCGATGCCATTCTGCTTGGCGCGCACCACTGCCGGCTCGAGTATCTCGATCTCCTCGGTGCCGAAGGTGCCGCCATCGCCGGCATGCGGATTGAGCGCCGCCAAGGCGATGCGGGGATTGCTAAATCCTGCGACGCGCATGGTCTTGTTGGTCAGCGTGAGGGCGTTCAGCACGTTGTCCACGGTGATGTGTTTAACAACATCCTTAAACGGAATGTGCGAGGTGACGCGTGCATTCCAGATATTTCCAAGAATATTAAATTCCGAACACGGCCCGGTGTAGCCGAGTACGTCGGCGGCAAAATGGATTTCGTCGAGATAAGGATTGCCGGCCAGGCGAAGCGCCTGCTTGTTGAACGGCGTGAAGAAGACCGCGTCAACAAAACCGCTACGTGCCAATTCGAGACCGGTGCGGAAATTCGCTATCACGCTGGCACCGCCGGCCTGCGACGCGCGGCCGAGCGGCACGCTTTTTGGATCACTGTTGCGTAAATCGTAAAACAGCGGCTCGCCGGTTTTAGCGGTGATGGGCTCGGACACAATCTTGATATTGGTTTCGACGCCGGCAATTCGCTCGCCCTCGGCCAAAGTACGGCGGTCGCCGATCACCAGCAACGACGCCCTCTCGTGGATGGTTCGATCGACTAACAATTTTGCGGCAATTTCCGCGCTGATTCCCGCCGGATCGCCCATGACGAAGGCGATCCGTGGAATTTCGCGGGTTTTTAATTCGCCATTCATGCCAGTGCCGTTCGGTTTTGCCGTCTAACACCGTCTCGCACGGCCTGCCCCTTTGGCTTCGGCGCTCACTAAAGCGCCTTCCTTTTCGAAAGCGGTGATTTCGTCGGCGCCAAATCCGTATTCGGACAGAATTTCGTGGCTGTGCTCGCCATAGACCGGAGCGCCACTACGGATTTCCCCGGGCGTTTGCGAAAACTTGACGGGAATTCCGAGCGTCTTTACGTAGCCGAGCTTGGCGTGCGGCACTTCGACCACCATTTCGCGCGCGATGGTTTGTGGATCGGATAGCGCCTGCAATATATCGCGCACCGGGCCGCAGGGAACGCCTTGCTGTTCAAGCACCACCAGCCAATGCGCAGCGGGCTTGGTGTGAAAGCGCGCGGCCAATTCGACTTCCAGTTCTTTTAGGTGCGCCATGCGGGCGGAGCTGTTCAGGAAACGCGGATCGTCGACCAGTTCAGGCGCGCCAATCGCCTCGGCGATGCGTTGCCAGTTCTTCTGGTTGGCGCCGCCAATGACAATCCATCCATCGGCCGTTTCGAAAGCCTGATAGGGCGCATTGAGTGGGTGCGCGGATCCCATCGCCTTGGGTGCGACGCCGGTTGCTAGCGCAATGGCCGACTGCCAATAGGTCTGCACCAGGGCCGCTTCATACAGCGAAGTTTCGACCCATTGGCCTTCGCCGGTTTTCAGGCGATGCGTATAGGCCGCCAGAATGCCCATGGCGGCGAGAATGCTGGCGGTAATGTCCGACAGCGGCGCACCGCATTTCACCGGCGGACGGTCAGGCCCCTCCCCGGTAAAACTCATAATGCCGCTCATGGCCTGCGCCACGAGATCGAAGCCGCGGCGGTCTTTGTAGGGCCCGGTGCGGCCAAAGCCGGACAAGGAGCAGTAGATCAGCGCGAGATGTCTAGTGCGCAGATCCTCATAGCCAAAGCCCAGGCGCTCCATGACGCCGGGTGCGAAATTTTCAACCAGCACATCGGCAGTTTCGAGCAGGCGACGGAGCACCTTGGCGCCGCCGGGCTTCTTGAGATCGAGCGCCATGCCGCGCTTGTTGCGGTTCATCATCAGAAACGCAGCGGTCTCGTCGCCGATGCTGGGCGGTGTGTACCTGGTATCGTCGCCCTGCGGCACCTTCTCGATCTTGATGACCTCGGCGCCCATGTCGGCCAGCATCAATGTGCAGGTCGGACCCGCCATGACATGCGTCAGATCGATCACCTTCATACCGGCCAAGGGACCCATGTCGTCTCACCTAAACTTGGTAGGCAGTTCATTATTTTTGAATGCAAAATATGCCGACGACAAGCGCAAATAACCCTATTTTTGCATGCAAAATGGGTCCCGGCAGCGATAAAGAGGTTTTTGAATGCTGTACGAAGATGTCGTGTCTAGGCTTCGAAACATTTTGCTGGACGGCGAAATTCCGGCCGGCGCCCTGATCCCGGACCGCGACTTGTGCACCCGGCTGCAGATTTCACGTACGCCGCTACGCGAAGCGCTGAAGGCTCTGGCAGCTGAGGGCCTCGTGCTGCTGCTGCCAAACCGTGGCTCGCGCGCCGCCAAACTTACCAGCAAGGACGTGCAGCACTGTTCGAGGTTTGCCAGGGTCTTGAACGCCTGGCCGGCGAGCTCGCCTGCGAACGTATCTCCGACCATGAGCTTGCCGCGATCAGCAAGATGCACATCGCGATGGCACAGCACTATCATGACAGGGATTAACAGCTTTATTATCTCTGCAACACGCATCCGCCGCGCTCGCTACGTCACGCCCATGACGCCGCCACGCTGGGGGTAGCGCTGCAGGAAGCACGAAGCCATTCTCAACGCGCTGCTACGGGCGCGACGACATCGGCCTTGCGCACATTCTGCGCGCCCATCTGCGCCACAAGTGCGAAGAGGTAATCAGCGCCAGCTTTGCTGATGACGACAAGAACTGCTCGACCGATATCAACCTTTGAAGTGACGAGTGATATCCTCCTCAAAGGGGCCCTGTAAAAGTGGAGCGTCAGGCATGAATGACGGTGAAGTGCGTTTGGTGCGCGACGGTGCAGTGGCGACAATTCTGTTCGACCGGCCGCAAGCGCGCAACGCCATGACGTGGCGAATGTATGAGGGTCTGGCAGCGGCCTGCGAACAGCTCAGCACCGATACCGATGTCCGCATAACGGTCCTGCGCGGCGTCGGCGGCAAGGCCTTCATTGCCGGTACTGATATTGCCCAGTTCCAGGAATTCACCACGGCCGAGCAAGGCGTCGCCTATGAGGTGAAGATGGAAGGCTATCTTGCTGCGCTCGAAGCGCTGCCAATGCCAACTCTTGCCGTTGTGGAAGGCTGGGCGATCGGCGGGGGCTTGGCGATTGCCGCCTGCTGCGATCTACGCATAGCCACCACAGGTACAAAATTCGGTGTGCCGATCGCACGCACGTTAGGCAATTGCCTGTCCGTCGCCAACTACGCACGCCTGGTTGCGGCACTTGGATTGGCGCGCACCAAGCGAATGTTGCTGATGGCGGAAAATTTGCTCGCCGAAGATGCCCTAGCGGCCGGATTTCTGATGGCTGTCGTGGAACCCGCCGAACTCGACCAGCGCATCGCCGATATTTGCGAAAGGCTCAAAGGTAGTGCCCCGGTCACCCTGCGTGTCACCAAAGAAGCCATACGCCGGTTGCAGAAAGCCGGCCTACCAGACGGCGACGATCTGGTGCGCGCCTGCTACGGCAGCGAAGATTTCCGCGCCGGCGTCAGGGCATTCGTTGAAAAACGCTCGCCGCAATGGAGCGGCCGTTGATCTCGGCTGCGGGCGAGTGCAGTGCCGCGCGCATTGCAGGATTGGCGCGTTATCCGTCGATGCCCTGATGGCCCGTTCTTTGTGACAGGATCGCCATTCACGCCGCCTGTTTCGCCAGCAATCGTGCGAGGGCCTTTTTCCCCTCTTTGATTGCCTCTGTCATGCTCTCAAA
>JBARNC010000289.1:0-15314 GCA_049802775.1 Pseudolabrys sp.
GTAATGATCACGTAGGGGAAAAGTATGGTGGCCAACAGCAACGACACCAGCAATGACACGGACAAACCCGGTAGGTGGCGCCCAATAAACCGCCACCATGGGCGCTTTTGTCGCCTGGGTGGCATTCCATCAAGGGACTCTGGATACTTTGCCATCAGTCCTTCTCCACGCTACCGCCGTCTCTTTTTTATCGTACGCTGCTCGACAATTCGGCCTTCGTCCATACGAATCCTGCGCGCGGGCAAATTAAGTTCGTCGAGATAGCGATCATCGTGCGTGATCACCACAATGGTCGCGCCGGCTTTCAACAATGCCGGCAAGAGATCGTCGTAGAATTTGCGCCGGAATTCCGGATCCTGTTCGGCCGTCCATTCGTCAAGCAGGAGGATCGGACGCTTTTCAAGCAAGCTGACGATGAGCGCGAGACGTCTGCGTTGGCCGCCAGAAAGATCGAGCGTGCGAAACTCACCTTCAACCAATCCGGTCTTTTCGGCCAACCGGAATTGTCTCAGTAGGCGATCGACTTCGTCTGGCTCCGGTTCGGGTATGCCATAAAGCCGCCGGAACAAGTGATAGTCAAAGAAGATCCCCGACATCAGCCCGCGATACTCGTCGCGGTTATTGTCGTTTATGCGTTTTCCGTCGAGGATGATTTCGCCGGAATCAGGGGGATAGAGCCCGGAAAGAACCCGTAAAAACGTCGATTTACCCGAACCGTTGCCGCCGGTGATGAAAACAAGTTCGCCGGGCCGCAAACTGAAGTCGATCGGCCCGATCTTGAAGGCCGTCTCGGAAAATTTGTCGACGTAACGGAACATCATCTTGCGTATTTCGATCTTGTCGAAACGCTTTGGTATCTGAATGTCGCGTGGCTGCGTCGAGGAAACAGTGGCGCGCAGAGCAATTTCCAACTGCTCTATCCGGTCTGCTGCCGCGTTTGCATTTAGCAATATCGGAATCGATTGGACCAGACCGAAGCATGCCCCCACAATGAACATCAGGGCCGTTGTGGTCTTTGTCAGGGCCGCGCCTCCCAGCGTATCGCTGAATTGGGGAGCCACGAATACGACAGCGCCGAGCAATACATACATTGATATCTGCGAGGTCACGATCATCTTGAAGGTTTCGGCCTGGCTTTTTATTTTAATGTTGGCGGCAGTTCGCGACACGTCGACAGCGTCGTCGAACAAGTCGGCGCTGCGTAGGCTGTTGAGCCTCACCTCCTTGAACCCGTCCAGGAAGTCGATTAGCCGGTCGAAAAGCCGACGCTCCCATGCCGCCGCCTTCTGTTTCTCCTCGACCAGACGACGATTTTTCTGATGGAATATCGTTGCCGCTATCGAGACGATAACGATCGTCGTGACAATTGCCGCAATGGATAAAAACGCAACATAGATTGCCACAAAAAAGATCAGGACTACGCCCTGCACCGTAAAGCAGAGCATGTTGCTCGCTTGCGTGAGCACCGCAGTGTCGCTACTGATCGCAGCAACGATACGCGACCGACCGATATCTTCGATCGATAGCAATTCCGAGCGCCTTATCTGGTCCATAAGGCGTATGCGCATTTTATGGATGATGGATTCGATCTCGGCAGTGGTCGTGATGGTGACGTACATTTGAGTCTTGATGAAGAGAAAGAGCGCAATCACAAAAAGTGTCGCTGCCCACAAACTGGAACCTCCCTGCAGACCGGCATTGATGGCGGCGAGGATCGCAGCGGTGCTAATACCTCCGAGTCCGGACATGAACAGCAGCTTCGGCAGCGAGCCGTGCATTTCGCGGCGAACGAGTTGGAGGAAGGACATAAGTGCGATGTCTTCCGTTTACACAACTACAAAATGCCGCCGCCGGCCCAGCGAAGAACGCGCGCGCCGAATCCGACAGTACACTTCCTCAGTTCCGGCGATGCCATTCGGCGCGGCGCGATGGCCCGGTCAGAAGCAAGACGGGCAAGACTACAAATGGAGTGGTGATAAGTGCCAGTAGAAAAGTGCCGAAAAAGCCCATTCGGCGGTCGATGCCGCAAAGTCCTGTAAGAGCACAGAATACTAGGTAGACGATAGCTTCGAGCATTGGGCTCGGTCTCGCCGGTCAACAGCTCTAACGCTGCGGTGGAATTGATCAACTCCCAAACGCCAGTGCGGGCATGACCTAAGGCCCCGTCGCTCCGGCTTCAGCGCTGGACTTGGCACCGCGGCCCTTTCGAGAATCCCACATGTCCCTTTGACGTTTGATGAACTCACGATAGTCGGGGGGATTGAAATCAAGAAGAGTCCCGCCCGTAGCGAAGTGCTGAATGAATGCCTTGCCGATCGCGTAGGTAGCTCCAGCAGAAAGCACGGGCATGACGAACCCGCCGGCAATCGTTCCGATAACCGGCACGGCTTTCAGTATACTTGCTGCCCCGATACCGCTTGTCGCCGGAATCATCTACCCTGCCAAACTCGCTATTAGGGCCTTGCCGCGATTTTCCGAAAACTCAACATCGTAGATCTGCGAAATGCGACGCACCATCTGAATCTGGAGTCCGCCAACCGCAAAGACGTCGATGACCGGCACCGGGATCAGTCCTGCGACGCCGGACCACAAAGCGAACCGGTCAACCAATTTCGACGCCACTTCCTCGCGGGTTTCCGGCGTGTCGGCCGCAATGGCTTCGCCTGTTTCCGAGCCCGACGAAGTCGTTTTCTGTGCCATGGCGGATCCCTTTCTACGTACTCGAGCACGACCAGCACTTGGTCGATAAGTACTTGTTTTTCGGCTCAAACCCCTCGTGGCACAAAAAGCGTATCATGTGGAATATTCGATGCCAAGCGGCTGCGACTGCGTGCCACCTCAGGCGAGCCAAGCATTCTTCCCTGCCGCACCGCGCAAGTGAGCGGGCACTCATGTCGCGGCCTTATTGGAACCGGTCAGAGAGCGGCGCAACAACTTGGCGCAGTCTTGCCATGTTAGACCCGATCCCATAGAACGCTTGAAGGCTTAATTATCGGAGGTCGGCCAATGGAAACGAGTAAAATAGGCTGGGCCAATGATGAGCGACGCAGCACCTGGGAGCCGCCGGTCGTGACAAAGGTGGCGATTAGTGCTGAAACTAAATCGGCTACGCCTCGCGAAGCTGGCCTAGGTCTTACCGAGCCATTACCGCCATCGCCGCCGGCAACAAAGTTTGGATTTTCATTCGAGATGGCCTTTCCACTATCTGCCCGTACCGAAAAATAGAATTAGCGCTTGATATTCGCATAGGGTGACGGCTTTGCGCCACCTGTTCTCATTTTGCATTACCAGCTATCTCGGGTTGGCCCATACATAGAGTAGGATAACGCAACGGCGTCCGGTACCGTGCCGCATGGCGGGTCTGGCTACACCGCGCAGCAGTGGAGCCCAACGGCTTGAGCATCACAATTGATAGTGTCCTTGTGCGGGACAAGGAACTGGCCGCGGCCGATGTCGGTGGCTGCGCCGTTGTTTTGAGTTTGGATGCCGGCTCATATTTCGACTTTAATCAGGTAGCGACCGAAATTTGGCGCATGCTCGCTAAACCTTGCCGGGTTAGCAAGATTTTCCACGCCCTTTCAAATCGGCACAATGTGGACGCAGAGGCCCTGGCCCGCGACGTGACGCCATTCCTGCAAACGCTGGTGGAGGAGCGGCTGGTACGGATGATCGCTCCGGATGAAATGCAATGAAACTGAAGACAATGCGGCGCATGTATTTGCGGGAGGCTGCCGTCATGATCATTCTGGCACGGCTTGCTGTGCGATTTATCCCGCCCGCTCGAGTCTTCTCTTGGGCCAACCGACCATCCCGTCGCATCAATCGTTTCGCAGTTGATGAAATAAAATGGGTATCGTGGGCAGTAGAGAGCGTCGGTGCAAAAACCTGGATGAATGCTTTTTGTCTGCCTCGCGCGCTCGCATCGCACGCCATGCTGCGCCGTCGAGGCATAGCGAGCCGACTTTGCCTCGGCGTTGCCCGAGAAGGGCGCGAACTAACTGCGCATGCCTGGGTCGAGGTTGGTGGAAACAAAATCGTCTCAGATCCTGAAATCGCCCAATTCACGCGTCTCGCTGAGTTCGGCGGAGTATTCTGATCGCATAGCTGGATTTCCCATGAGTGGAATCGCTGGTTTAGTGCGTTTTGACGGTCGGACCGTGATGCGGCGTGAACTTGAACGCGCCGCAAATGCACTGAATCAATATGGACGTGACCGAGTTGAGATCATTGCGAAGGAGAACGTCGGCCTCATCCATGCACTGATGCGGATGACGCCTGAGGACCGGTTCGACCGGCAGCCGCAGCGAGGCGCAAGCGGGTCAATCATTACCGCCGACCTTCGGCTTGACAATCGCGATGAACTGGTCGCCCGTATTGGAATTGGCCGTCCGGAAGCGACCGAATGGCCGGACTCGCGTCTGCTCCTCGCAGGCTGGGAGAAGCTCGGCGACAATATTTGGCCGCTACTACGCGGTCCTTTTGCAGCCGCGATATGGGATCCGCGCAGCCGATCTTTGACGCTGGCGCGAGATCATCTCGGACTAAATGTGGTGATGTGGCACAAGGCCGAACATTTTTTCGCCTTCGCGAGCATGCCGAATGGTCTTTTTGCCCTGGACGCAGTGCCACGTGAATTGTGCGAGGAGAAGCTTGCCGATTTCCTGGTGCTCAATCATGCGGACCACGTAACGACAATGTATCGGAACGTGTTTCGGGTTCCTCCGGCGCATGTTTTCCATGTAAAGTCCGATGGGTCTGTAAAACAGCACCGCTACTGGTCGCCGGCCGATATCAAGCCGGTCAGGCTTTTCTCCGATGCGGATTATGCTGATGGACTGCGCGAGTGTCTCGAACTGGCAGTGCGCCGACAGATGCGCAGTCTTCATCCGGTCGGATGCCTCCTGAGCGGCGGGCTGGATTCGTCGTCGGTGTCCATCCTTGCCGCCCGTGCACTCACCGAAAGAAACCAGCGGCTTGTCGCCTTCACCGGCGTGCCCCGCCATGATTTCGATGGCGCCGTACCGGACGGCTGTTACGCGGATGAAACCCCATATGTCGATGCAATCGAAAAGCAAGCCGGAAATATCGACGTCGAATACGTTAGGAATGATGAGTGCGACGATTTCGCACAACTTGAACGATTTTTCATCGCCTTGGATGGACCGGTGCGTAACCCGACTAATTTCGGTTGGATGATCGCGATTCTCCAGCGTGCACGCACAAAGGGTCGACGAGTGCTACTCAGCGGCCTTTATGGCAACTACACCATAAGCTGGAACGGCTGGTCGCAACCGGTTGGCCACCTGCTGCATGGCAGGCTGCTGCTGGCCTACCGCCAGTGGCAGCTTTATTACCGAAGCACGTCTTATTCTCGCTGGGTCGCGTTACGAAAACTTTTTGTCGAACCAGTCATACCTGCGCGGCTGGGCGATTGGGCGGATCGCCGCCGCCACCCAACCCGGATCGCGCCATGGCAAGATCACGCCCCAATTCGCGCCGATTTCGCGGCTACGATGGGCATTGGTGCCCGCGCCAAAAAAGTCGGGCATGATTTCCTCTATCGTATGCGGCCGGACGAACGCGCGAAGGGGCTGGCTCAGATCGATTATATTGGCGACTGGCACGCGGCGGAGAAAGCCGTTACCGGTGTCGAAGTGCGCGATCCGACCGCCGACATGGACGTGGTTTGCTACTGCTTCGGCGTTCCGCCCGAACAATACCTTACCGAAGGCATCGATCGCTCACTGATCCGTCGCGCGATGTGGGGGTTGCTTCCTGAAATCGTCTTGACCAATCGTTTGAGCGGCCTGCAAGGCGCGGATTGGCACGAAAAACTCGAAAGTCAGCGCAGCCAGCTCGCTTACGAAATCGCCGAGTTCTCAAAATCCCCGTTGGCACGGAAGGCCATCGACTTGGTCCGCCTCCAAAACGCAATTAGAAATTTGCCCAAGGGCGGCTGGCATACGGCCGAAGTCTTCCGAGAATATAACCTTGCACTGATGCGCGGCGTAGCAGGCGGCCGGTTTCTCCGCTGGATTGAATCGGCGAATTGACCGATCTCAAACGCCGTGGTCGGGAATGACCCGGGAGGCCACGAGACGGTTCCATATGAATAAGATAACTAGCGCTCCGACGGTCGCGCCGATTAATCCAGCGCCTTGACCGGGGCGATACAGGCCGGCGGCATCGCCTACTATGGTTGCGAGAAATGCCCCGGCAATGCCCAGTACGGTGGTGACAACAAAGCCTTTTGGCTTATTCGGACCGGGCATGAGCACCCGCGCAATAATTCCGGCAACGAAACCAATAAGACCGATCCAGAGAAGAACACCCATTGTGGTCATCCCTCATTCAAACCAGCCGCGGGCGCAAGCTACAAATCCAGAATAGACGTTCTCTCTCAATAAACAAATAGCGGAGAGATTTTTTTTGCTGGTTCAAGCTCGACTAGCGCTCAGGTCCTGACAGACTAAGATCGCGCTCGGCGCGGAAGACGTTGCTATACAGGTTTGCAATCCATTGCCGCCCGCTCGACGTCACGTTGAGATATCGAATGGCCGTTTGGATGTGCGGAGAAACGATGTTCCAGTAAAATTGCGGGTATAATTCCGTGAGGTCCGCGGGCGATCCGTAGCCGAGTTGCTTGTTGAGGCCCGCCTCCTCAAACTCATAATAAAGCGCATTCGCTTTTCGCAAATATTGCGGATCACCGAGCTGCCCAATGAGGTCAGCAGCGCGCATAAGGGAACCCTCTTCATTGTCATCATCCCGCCCAGCGGTGGATATGGGAAAGCGCGTGAATTCGATGGCGCGGGCAATTCTATCTGCATCCAAAAACTCGCTGGTCGAAATGCGATCCATTACAAAAATTTTCGACCGGTCGACATGATATTGCAAAAGCGCCGCATCGGATGAGCCACGCGGGACGTTGGCTCTTTTCCCACGCGCATCGATAATATATCCATCAGCGCCGTCTCCTTTGAGAATGCCCCGCACGTAACCAATGTCATGAAGCAGACAAGCGACGAGGAGGTGAGCGAAATCATCGGGAGTTGTAGGCGTGAGGAGCGCCCTGCCCTTCATGATGTCATAGCCGACCAGTGTTACGAGCATTGTGTGCTCGACATTGTGGTAGAGAGCATCGCTATTGCCGATACACTCGAGAGCGAGCCGCGCAACCGATGGAACGATTTCTGTCAAATGCGCCTGCGTTGACCAAAACCTGCGGCTCAAATGCGTGGAGAGGAAAGACCCCAACGCCTCCGCTGCCAATTCGGGTACCGTGATCATGAGACCCCCTCTTCAATGCGGTGAGTTCTAAAATTTTCGCAGCAGCACAGTCATGCGCCTCGTAAAAGGATTGGCACCCTAGTCTATCCAATTGTCTGACAAGAGATCGCCAGAGGCATGATTTGTCCAGTACCGTAACATCAAAAATTGCCAGAACCGACAGGATAGGTATGGCTGCGGTAGCTGCAATATTTTATTGTGACGCGCGAGACGAGGGATAGTCGAAGGAGAACAGAAGTGCTTATCCTGACGCGCGGGATTGGAGGAATTGTCGCAGTTGCAGCGACAATAATTTCCGTAAGCGCACAGCTTTCACCACATTGGCAGGCTTGCACTGGAAATCCCGGAATTGATTGGGACCAGCAGATCAAAAGCTGTACCGCACTGGTTGAGTCGGAAAACGAATTGAAAGAAAACGTCGCTATAGCTTTCTACAACCGCGCACTGGCTTACGAAAACAGGAAAGACTACGCGCGTGCGATCGCCGACTACGACGAAGCAATTCGCCTCAATCCCAATGACGCAGACGCGCTATTGTACCGAGGTCTCGACAAACAAAGGATGGGAGATTGGGCTAGTGGGGAAGCTGACGTGGCGGCAGCAAAACGGATAAATCCGGACATCTTAAAGTAAACCGGCCCGTGACAGCGGGGAAAACCGTCGACCAATCGGTAGAATTATAACACCCAGCTCAGCGCGCAGCGCCAGAAGCGACCCCGGCAGCCTGCGAGGCCGGTAAATCCGCCACGGGTTGTTTCTTTGACTTGCTGGGTGCAGCCGGTGTTCCCAGCTTCGCCGGCTCGGCCGACGGCGATGAAGGCGCTGCAAACCTCAAAGCCTTTTGTGGTTTGCCGCCATTTAAATCACGAAGCGATTCCACATAGTTCTTAGGTTCCACAAAAAGAGTCGAGGGCGTCTTCAAACCCATTTTTTCGGCAATGTCATTTACGAACGTCACGCAGCTATTGATAAGTGCGTTCCACAGCGGTTTGTCGGCTTTCAGCTTGCTGATGTAGGCAGATACCCTCTTGTATGTCGCAGCATCCACCATGACCCGATAACGGGCGGTTACGTATTTTTCTTCCAGGTCACCGTCGCTGGCTCCGGTTTCGGACGGTACAAATAAAAAGTGACCCAGTATCCACGGGCCAATGCTGCAATTATCGCAGTCGTTGGCGTCTCCCGCCGGATGCAGACCCGCGATATCACTTTTTACAATCTCACCACGCCCGTTCACTTGCCCATAGAGCACGTACATATGGCCATAGCTCGCGGCAGACCGCGCGCGGAATTCAAAAAAATACGGTTTGTAAGAGCTTTGAGCTGGTTTAGCGGCAGTCGACTGTGCTGCGTTTGGCGCCGGGCTTGCGGTATCGATTGCACTGGCAGGTGAGGCCATTAGTGCAATCGAGATCGCAAGCAGACCGCCAAGCATGAGGGTGCGAATGCCACTGCTTAACCCACAAGATCCCCGCATTTCGGATCCCTACTCTTGGTGCTACCTGGTTGCCTTATTTGATTATAGGCGCCCGACTGATATCGGAGCAACCGCTTGACATCCCGCAAAGCGGGAACTGCCCAAGAATCCAGCCACGCACGAATCGAGAAAAGGTCCGGCAGTTTATGCGGACCTAATCTCATTCAGTCAGCTGCTTAGCTTAGCCCTTGGTAACGACCGGAGCCGGAGCTTTGCCCTTGCCAATCGGACCCTTGCCTACGCAAGCCGTGAGGCCGAAGGCGAGAAACACCGAGCAGAGGACAACTAGGAACTTTTTCATGAGCCACCCCACTTCTTGCTCTCATTTAACAATGTATTTCACTAACGCCCTTTACGGTGAACAACTAGTGCGGAAAAGTCACACTCACCGAAATTCTTGAAAGCCCTGTCCAATCAAGCTGTTCTGCCCGGCGTGCTTTGGAAAACCGTCCGCGCTTCGCCCATAATTAAAGGGCATCCCCGGCGTCGCCTCAACGAAATTCTTCGCAGCTTCCGACCAAGGGATAGCGGTCGGGGTATGCTTTTTTGAGCGCAGCCTCGACTCTCTTGAGGGCGACCTCACACTCATTCTTGGTGCTATATCGGGGCGACGGCTTCACCTCCACGCCCGGGGGTCGTTCAATGAATTGCCAGTAGGCCAATGCTGGTGTTGCCAGGCCGGCAACTATCGCAATGAGAGCACCAACCTGCAGGAAAGTTGCTACTTGCGGTTTCATGGTCTCCTCGTAAGTGCCGCTGACTCCATGCTGCTGGCGAGCGGTAATATTATTAATATTATAATGTAGCGCCGCTGCGTCACAATACGAAATCAGTTCCGTCGCGACATCGGCGATTATCGCACCACGACAACTCTCGTACCTAAGCTGACACGTCCATACAGGTCCATGATGTCTTGGTTATACATGCGAATGCATCCGTATGACACGAACCCGCCGATCGAACCGGGATTGTTGGTGCCGTGAATCGCGTATTCACCCTCGCTCAGCGTCAAAGCGGCGGCGCCCATCGGATTTCCGGGGCTGCCACCCGGTATAAGATCGGGCAGGGAGGGCTTGTCGCGCTTTATTTCGGTAGGAGGCGACCAAGCTGGTTTTATATATTTCCCATTGATGTAGGCGGTTCCTGACCAGGCCTTTCCGGCTCGACCCACCCCCACCGGATAACGGATCGCCCGGCTTTCATCTAAAACCAGATAAAGACGCCTTTCGTTGGTTTTCACAACGATCGTACCCGACGGATAGCCGGTGAGGCGAACCGTTTCACGAGCGTGAGATAACACCGGAACGACAATGCCGGTAAGCACGAATGCCAGGATACCAAACAAATGAGCGCGCATCGTTCTAACCCTCTTCGTACGCGGCATGATTACTCGCCGCCAACCACGGTCAACCGCCGTGCTGGTCGCGTCTATGCGAGGCAAGGATTTCTGCAGAATCGACATTGGCTTTCACGAGTGATGAACGCCGGTATGCCTGAGACGGAATAGCGAGCAACGCTACGGCCGGGCGGTAAAGCGGAAAGCATGCTTCGCTTATCAGTTCGTGATCGGGGACAAGTTCATAAATTCCGGGCGGCAAGAGGCGATTGATCCCCTTGACTGAGAACGGCCGGCTGAAGGCCAATTGAAGACGTTTTTGGCGCATAGCGGTCATCAATTCATTCAAGTTGCGTTTGAACAATCGACGCTCATTTGGCACGCTGGCCCGTATTCATAAAGATGTCTTCGAAAAAGAACACCTACCACAAAGTAACGTCGGGCTCGCGACAAAATTCGATTACGCGACCATGTACGCGCATCGTCCATGGCAATCAACTCGAGGCGACACCACCGCACCCCTACAACAAGTGGACTTTTCGCCCTATATAACGTATATAGTATTTATTGAAACTAAGTTTTTGGTTTTGCCTTGCTTCGCTGCCCCGACTTGGGCGCTATCAAGTCACCCCAAACTCGGGCGTTTCGATCGCATGAAGCAATGAGCGCTCGTGCGCATCTCAACTCGAACCAGCGTCTAAACGCAAGGAAAGCTCTCATGGCTACAGGTACCGTCAAATTTTTCAATACTCAAAAGGGTTTTGGATTCATCACGCCGAGCGACGGCTCCCGTGATGTGTTCGTTCACATCAGCGCGGTTGAACGCGCCGGCATGAGCACGCTCAATGAGGGCCAGCGGGTCACCTACGAAGTGGTGACCGAGCGCGGCAAGCAGGCGGCCTCCAACCTGCAAGATGCCTGATCTCAATTCGGATCTTGTCAAAGCGAGCGCCCGGCCATCATGCCGGGCGTTTTTGCTGGTTCGCATTGAAACTTGCTGCGATCGCGCAAACCGAAATTAACCCGTGAGGATGGACATGAGCCACAAATATTCCACTGGCCAGAATGTATATTACGAGCCGCAATTCGGGAACAATGCCTCGCGTGGCAAATACAAGATCGTCCGCCCGCTACCGGTCGAACGTGACGCACGATTATCCTACCGGATCAAAAGCGTTGCAGAGTCCTTCGAGCGAATTGCCGAGGAACATCAGCTTACCCGTACAGACTAAGCTTCGTGCGACAATCCGAGCGACAAGCAAGCCGATTTATTTAGCATTGGCTAACTGGCATTTCGCACGTTCCAGACATCGAAAGCTTTTTGAGCTTTGAAAGAAAAAGTCCACGCGCCCTGTTAAACACGCCGTTCCCATCCCATATTGAATAGGTTGTTTCAAAATATTCGCATCGTGCGACTGACCCGGAGAGTCTTATGTACAAATTCGATTACGACGCGCCGGCTGAGTTGTATCCGGGGCGCAATCGCAAGAGCGTGAAGAAGGCCAGTTACCGCCGCTTCGAAAAGGCGGCCGATGCCATTCGTTTTGCGGTCGAGGAGCTTCCGGAACTCTTATTGCTCGGCGCGTTCATCGAGATCGATGAAAAACGGCTCGACTACAGAGATATTCAAGCGCTTTACGCGAGCGAGCAATATCCGCTCAAAAAGCCCGTAAGCTAACGGCCGCTTTTTTCGGGTTGACGGCTTTCGATCAGATTTCCGGCGCACTGATTCCCGGACATGGCCGAACGATACCAGGCGCCGCTGCGCCTCGTCCCATAGCACAAGCCGCACGCAGCGAAAGCTCTCGAGCAGTGTCACACGGCCAACGTCGCGTAGTTCTGGGTGGTCGCGTAGCACGCGTGGCAGCCGATAATACGGTATACGGCTACAGAGGTGATGCACGTGGTGAACGCCGATATTGGCCGTGAACCAGCGCAGGGACGCAGGCAGGTCGTAGTGTGAGCTGCCATGCAAGGCCGCGTCATGCAGGCACCATTTCTCGTTGTGGTCCCACACCGTGTATTCAAATTGATGCTGCACATAGAACAGCCAAACACCGGCCGTAGCCGCAAGCGTCATGATCGGAATATGCACGGCTAGGAACGCTTTGATTCCAATCAACCAGGTAAGCGTGGCGACGATCAACGCGACTACAAGGTTGGTGAACATCGTGCTGGCCCAAGGCTGCCAACCGTTGCGCATAAACCCGACCGGCAGACGGTGCTGCAGGAGAAACAGATAGGCTGGTCCGATCCCGAACATGACTACCGGATGGCGATAGAGCCGGTATTTCAGCCGACCCCAACGCGAACGCGCCAGATATTCATGCACGGTCAACGTATTGACATCACCAATGCCGCGACGGTCGAGGTTGCCGGCGGTCGCATGGTGAATGGCATGGGCGCGACGCCAAAAATCGTAGGGCGTCAACGTGAGCGCACCGATGAGGCGGCCGATCCAGTCGTTCGCCTGGCGATGGGCAAAGAAAGTGCCATGGCCACAGTCGTGCTGGATCATAAACAGGCGAACGAGAAAACCTGCGGCTGGAATTGCGATGAGCAGTGAGGCCCAGGCATAGCCCAGCGAGAAAGCGAACCAAGCTGTGGTCCACAATATCACGAGCGGCACAACCGTGACCGCCAGCTCGGCAATGCTGCGGGCCTGGTCGGGCTTCCGATACTTGGCGAGAATTTGTGTCCAGCAGCGCGCGTCCACTGCCACCAGACCTGAATTATGTCCGATGCTCAAGATGATATCCGTAGCCGGCCACGCGCCTGAGTCAGAGCTGCCGCCCGAATCACTGTTTTCTTTCTAACCTGTCGTGGCGCCGTTGTCGCTTGCGCGTCACGGTTTTCTTTCGCCAGGCGCAGAGCGCGAAGCCGCATCATATTGGCCTGACGAGCGAGCGTTTCAGCCTCGTAGTGTCGCATAGCCTGGATCTTATCGCGTTCACGGTCCGCCTTTATGGCCGCGTGACTATTGACCTTCGAAGTCGGCATCGGAACTCCTTTGGCGCAGTCAAAAAAAGCCCGCAAGCCGACAAATCGGCTGCGGGACTCCGAACCACAAGCTCTGCCAGTACATCCGTGGTCAGAGCAAAATGGCCACTCGCGCGACCGATCAGGCGGCGCGCAGATTCTCGGCAGCAGACTTACCCGTGCGGCGGTCCGCGACTATATCGAAGCTGACATTCTGCCCCTCGTTGAGGGTGCCCATGCCGGCGCGCTCGACTGCGCTGATATGTACGAAGACGTCCTGCCCGCCATTGGCCGGCTGAATAAACCCAAAGCCCTTTTGGCTGTTAAACCACTTCACAGTTCCCTTATTCATAGCGATGTCCTTTCACTGACAGTATGCACGTGGGGCTGGACGCGCGCGAAGATTCGGCGCCAGTGTCCCAGTTCGTCGATTTTGGAGAAGTGTCTGAAACGTGCGCGCCCATCAGTAACGAGGCGAAGCGGCCCAGTCGTTCGGCCAAGTATCGATTGAGTTTACATAGGGGTGAATTGGGACTTCTTCAAGGCCGTTCGGTCAGCATCATAAACGGGACCTATCGAGCCGTTTGGGCTCGAGAAGCATTGAATGACGGATTGTGCTTTGTTGTTGGTTATCGGGTTGAAGGCGATCCATCGGCAGCGACGGGCTGTTTTATACGCCAGAGTTGAAAGCCATTCAGTCTGATCGCGCTCTCGATTTTAATCCGGGAAAAATTGTGCGGAGGTTTTCCGGAAACTTCGATGACGCCTTCAGAATGCCACGGCGCGAACTGGACGGGTAACTTGTTGCCATCCGCATCGCCGGCGAAGGCACAGAGGCCCTCGTTCGCTTCGGACCTGAAAACATAGATCCGCATGGTTCAGACTTTACCTTCTCGTGGGAGGGCGGCCGCGCTCAGCGGATTTCGGCTTACCGTTGGCGTCGAAACCGGGCTTCTTACGCGGGGCTGCGATCGAGCCGTCGAAGATTGCCTTCTTGCGGGCGAGCTTACGGGACCGGCGCACCGCCTCGCTTTTCTCGCGAGTTGACTGCTCGGAAGGCTTTTCGTAAAAGCGCCGTCGTTTCATTTCGCGAAAGACGCCCTCCCGCTGCATCTTCTTTTTCAAGACGCGGAGAGCCTGGTCAACATTGTTATCGCGGACAAAAACCTGCAATTGACGTTCCTTTTACCTGGAGGGGAGAGCGCTGCGGGGCAGTAAAGGCACTGGCTATTACAGCACGTGCGATGCAGTCATCCAATCGTGGCCGCATGCGGCGCAAAGCCACCGATTACGGAATAGCCCGTCGCCGCGATATTCGGAGGCTGCTGGCGTGATGGTTGTCTTATTGCATCGCGGGCAATAACTGCCGCTTTTGCTCGCCCGCGGCACTCGGCGGCGAGCGGCTGAATCGGCGCTGACGCATTGTGTTTGATTTTGAGCCACGACTGCTCCCTTCAAGGCGGGAGCACAGGCGTGTCTCTCAGCCACCGGCGCCTGAGATGAAAGCCGATGATCAAATCACTCTAGGCCTTTGACTCAAAAATAGCCAGCTTTTTGATGGACACGATTATCTCCAAGCTCGGCGTGGATGAGCAAAACTGCCATAGCGCCAATGTGTTGAACCATTCTCGAACACGTTGAGCTTCAACGAAGCATTCGCGCACTGCGCACATGAGCGGCGTGCGATCACAATATTCGGATTTTGCGGCCGTTGAAAAACTTAAAAGTCTCGTTGCATGCGCTAAGAGACGCGCAGGTACACTGCGCGAGGATTTAAGCCGACGTTCCCCTAAAACCATCATAACATCCGGCGGAGTTTCCGGGAATCCATCGGCTGCAGTGCGGCAAAAGCCGTAACGCTGGCGGGACCAGCGCCAGAATACAACCCGATGTCCGCTTTGGGTCATTAGCGGACATTTTGTGATGCGGGGAGCGATGTCTGCTTTACCCCCAAAAGCGGACATTCGGCGGTCGAATCGTGATGTCTGCTTTGTGCCATTAGTAGCCGAGACTTCGCAAGGCAGTTCAAGATGTGAAGAAGACCCAGCGAGCGTGTTGGAGTATAAGCTGGCATATGCAAAAGGCATGTCCGCTTTACCCCCAAAAGCGACATCAATCGCGGTGAGCGCTATGTCCGCTTTGTGCCGATTTTGTTGCAGAAGTGATTTGAAGGGATTGGCGAACAGTGATTCCGTCCTTTGACGACATTTTGCGTCGGAGACGGGCGATGAT
>JBARNC010000290.1:0-11870 GCA_049802775.1 Pseudolabrys sp.
TTCGACGCCAGTTCCTATATCATACAGAGCGCGGCGGCTAAGCGCCCACACATCGTCGAATATGCAGTCGCGCACAAGCTGACCGAAGGCGTCTACCAGGTGATCGCGATTGACGAGGATGACGCCAAGAGCGCAACCCGTGCGCGCAATTATAAGTGGGCGAACGACTCCCATTGCCGGATCGTGACACGAGAGCAATTGTTCGTCTTTGCGAGCGCCACTGCCGCACGGCACAAGGGTGAAGGGGGCCTGGTACTCCGCCTTGCGAATGACGATTCAGAACCGCCGCGCTAGGGACTCGATGGCTTCGCGCAATTTCCCGCCTTCCGATCTCGTGCGCGGCATCCGCGACGGCGACCGTGCGATGCTGGCGCGCGCAATCACGCTGATCGAGAGCAAACGCGCCGACCATCGCAAAACCGCACATCACCTGGTACAGGAATTGCTGCCACTGACTGGGAAGGCCGTACGCCTCGGCATCACGGGCGCGCCCGGCGCTGGGAAATCCACAACAATCGACGTGCTTGGTACTTACCTCATCAGCAAAGGCTATAAGGTGGCGGTGCTTGCGGTCGATCCATCGTCGACCCGCACCGGCGGCTCGATACTCGGTGACAAAACGCGCATGGCGCGGCTCGCCGTTGATCCGCATGCATTTGTCCGCCCTTCACCGTCCTCCGGAACACTCGGTGGCGTCGCAGCCAAAACACGTGAGACTATGTTGGTATGCGAGGCCGCCGGCTATGACGTGGTGATGGTGGAGACTGTCGGCATCGGCCAGTCGGAAACGGCGGTTGCCGACATGACCGACTTTTTCCTGGTGCTGATGCTTCCGGGCGCCGGCGACGAATTGCAGGGCCTAAAGAAAGGCATTGTCGAACTTGCCGATATGATCGCGGTTAACAAGGCTGACGGCGACAATATCGAGCGCGCCAAGGTGGCCGCGGCGGAATATCGCGCTGCGCTTAATATCCTGACGCCGCAATCCGCGAGCTGGTCACCGCCGGTCATCACTTATTCGGCGCTTACTGGAATTGGCATCGGCGAATTATGGGCTCAGGTTCTCGCGCACAAAGAGAAAATGGCGGCGTCCGGCGAATTGGCGGCGCGGCGGCGCGAGCAGCAAGTGAAATGGATGTGGACCATGCTGGAGGAACGGCTTACTGCGCGGCTACGCACCGATGCATCCGTGCGCACGAAGTTGCGACAGGCAGAGGCTCAGGTCGCCGCCGGCAAGCTCGCGCCGATCCTTGCGGTTGAAGAAATCGCGAAGCTGCTTGGCGTCTAGATGACCGTAACAGTTATCGTCACCGGCTTTGGCCCGTTTCCCGGTGCTCCATTTAATCCTACTGGACCGCTGGCCAAGCGGCTCGCTCGTATGCGCCGGCCTACCCTGGCGAACGTCAAAGTTGTGTCGCACGTCTTTCCGACTAGTTACACGGCGGTGGATCGCGAACTGCCAACGCTAATCGCCGAACACAAGCCGGATGCATTGCTGATGTTCGGGCTCGCCCCGCGTGCCAGAGCACTACGCATCGAAATCCGCGCTCGCAACGCGGTAACGCTGTTGCCGGATTCTACTGGTCGCGCGCCACAGCGAGGCGCGATTGCTTTGGATGCGCCGCCAACCTTTGCTATTCCTGCACCGTTACGCGCGCTGCTCGCCGCTACTCGTGATGCTCGGATGCCAGCAACGCTATCGCGCGACGCCGGGAATTATCTCTGCAACTATCTTTGCTGGCGCGTTTGCGAGATCACAAGGAAATCAAAGGGGCCACGGCTTGCGGCCTTCATCCATGTTCCCCCAGTACGTCGTGGTGCACGACCGCGCGGCCTGGCTAAGGCGCGACCTTCTCTCGACGACCTAATCCGTGCCGGAAGCTTCTTACTGGCCGCATCAGCCGCGGCAGCACGACGTTAAGCACCCGGGCGTGGTAACTGCCATGTTTAGGCCGGAAAGCGTTTATATTTAGAGACGATGCCAACCACCCGTCCATTCCACCGCCGCAAGACTCTCATGCTCGTCTTCTTCATTCTGTTTCTCGCGCCCATCATCGCCCGCGCCGCTGTTTACGCTATCGGCAACGACCCGCGCTCGTGGCGCGATGCCGACTGGTCGAGCATCGGGATCCTACCGGCGGCCGCTGACTTTGCGCCGGCCCGCGTTGTCATCTTCACCGGCACGGCCGGTGCTTGGAAGGGCGTTTTCTCCGTGCATAGTTGGATCGTGCTCAAACGCCCGAATGAAGCGCGCTGGACGCGATATGACCTGGTCGGCTGGGGCGAGCCGGTGCGCCTCAATAACTGGCCGGTGGACGGCCGCTGGTACGGCAACAAGCCGGTCATGCTCGCGGATATCTCTGGGCAGCAGGCCGAGGAACTGATCCCGCGCATCGAAAAGGCCGTGAAGGCCTATGACTACGCGCAGGTCGGCGACTACCGGATCTGGCCAGGGCCGAACAGCAACAGCTTCGTCGCCGCGATCCTGCGCACGGTGCCGGAGCTCGGGGTCGCGTTGCCGCCGAACGCAGTCGGGCGTGACTTCCGTTACGGCTTTTATACGGGCCGGACCGACAGCGGCACCGGCTTCGAGATTAATCTGCATGGTTACGCCAGCATCAAGGTTGGCTGGATCGAAGGCGTCGAGATGAATGTGTTAGGCCTGGTCGCCGGCCTCGATCTGCGTCATCCCGGCCTGAAGCTGCCCGGCTATGGCCGCATCGGCATCGAATCGCCAGTTACAACCGCGCTAGCGCGGTAAATTCTACAAGCTTCTCACGGCGATTTGTTTACCTGCCGATTCTGCCGGGGTGACGCCTGCGGGTGCTTCATGGCAAGTTGCGCGAATTGAGGTCCTAATGCGCGACACGCTTCCGCGGCTCGACCAGATTCCTTTTCCCGCGATACGCCGCGGCAAGCTGGAAACGCTGCAAGTCAATATTGGATATCGTTGCAACCAGGCCTGTTTCCATTGTCACGTCAATGCCGGCCCTACTCGAACTGAGGAGATGAGGGGCGACATCGCTGAGCTGGTATTGGATTTTCTTCGCCACCAAAAGATCGAGACCCTCGACATTACAGGCGGAGCACCCGAACTCAATCCGCATTTTCGTCGGCTTGTGCGCGAAGCGCGCAAACTTGGCGTTAAAGTTATGGACCGTTGTAATCTCACCATTCTGGAGCAGCCGGGTCAGGAGGACCTTGCAGAATTTTTGGCGGGCGAGCACGTCGAGGTGGTGGCGTCAATGCCATGCTATTTGCAGGAGAATGTCGAGCGGCAGCGCGGCAAGGGTGTTTTCGACGGCTCGATCCGTGGCCTCAAGCGCTTCAATGCGCTCGGATACGGTCGCGATCCGGAGCTCGTGCTCAATCTCGTTTACAATCCGCAGGGACCATTGCTGCCGCCAGCGCAAGCGCCTCTCGAAGCCGACTACAAGCGCGTGCTGCGCGAGAGCTATGGCATCGTGTTCAACAAGCTTTATGTTCTCGCCAACATGCCGATTCAGCGCTTTGGAGCAACGCTAATCAAAATGGGCGAGTTCGACGCTTATCTCGGCTTACTGCAAGATGCGCATCTTGACGCCAATCTTGATGGCGTCATGTGCCGCAAACTGATTTCGATGGACTGGCGAGGCTACATTTACGATTGCGATTTCAATCAAATGCTCGACCTGCCGATGGCGCGCGGCACGCACAGGCGTGTGCATTTGGCGGATTTACTTAACGACTCGATCGAGGGTAATCCAATCCGCGTTGCAGGCCATTGCTACGGTTGCACGGCAGGCCAAGGTTCGAGCTGCGGCGGCGCCCTTAAGGAGGCGGCGGAATGAGCAGCACGAGGTTGTCGATCATCATGCCGGTCCTGGATGAGGCTCCCACCATCGAAGCAGCGCTGGCGGCCCTTTCGCCCTATCGGGGCCGCGGCGTGGAGGTGATCGTCGTTGATGGCGGAAGCCGTGATGGCACGCGTGCGCTTGCCCACCCACTGGCAGACCGCATGCTTAGTGCTCCGCGCGGGCGCGCCGCGCAGATGAATGCCGGCGCCGCTGTTGCGCACGGCGAAATCCTGCTGTTCCTGCACGCAGACACACGGCTGCCCGACGACGCCGATATTCTAGTACGCGATGGGCTCGCGCAGTCGGGCCGCGCCTGGGGCCGTTTTGATGTGCGGTTTGACCGCGGCGGATTGCTGTCTTTGATCGCGTTCATGATGAATCTGCGGTCGCGTTGGACGGGCATCGCTACCGGCGATCAGGCCCTCTTCGTAACCCGCGCGGCCTTTAATGCCGTCGATGGTTTCCCGTCGATCGCGCTGATGGAGGATGTTGCGCTGTCCACGCACCTAAAACGCATCGGCCGCCCGCTTTGCCTTTACGCCCGCGTAACGATCTCCGCCCGTCGGTGGCAAAATCATGGGATCTCACGCACAGTGTTTCTGATGTGGCGGTTGCGGATGGCATATTTCTTCGGTGCTGATCCGGTGCGACTTGCACGGCACTATGGCTATGCCCCTGCCGAGCAATAGTCCCGTTTCCATTGCGATCCTGGCGAAAGCCCCAATCCCGGGGCTGGCCAAGACTCGCCTTATTCCAACAATTGGAGCGCATGCAGCGGCGGTGCTACAGGAGCGCCTGACAGAGCGCGCGGCTACGACTGCGCTCGCCGCCAATGTTGGCCCCGTAACGTTATGGTGCGCACCTGACAGCACGCACAGCACTTTCCTCAGGTTGGTCGCACGCCTGCGCATCACGCTTGAGCCGCAGCCTCAAGGCGACCTCGGTGTGCGCATGATCGCCGCTGCAACCGCCTGTAGTGGCCCCGTGCTGGTGATCGGTACCGACTGCCCTGCGCTGACCGAAGTGCACCTTCGCGGAGCGGCCAACGCCCTCCGCGACTGCACCGACGTTATCTTGATCCCCGCCGATGACGGCGGTTATGTCCTGATCGGCACACGCTCGGAGCAACCCGCGCTGTTCGCAGGCATCGCCTGGGGCACGAAAACGGTACTCGATGAAACTCGCGCGCGCATTATCGAGAATCGCCTAGTATTGGCCGAGCGCCCGCCCCTCTGGGACGTCGATACCGAAAGCGACCTCGCGCGCCTCGAACGCGAGCATCCCGAACTACTATCGTGACCCGAGTAAGCAATTAGTTTGGAAAGAAAATGTTGCCTTTGGCGGCAATCATTTAATTGAAAGCATTACGCAACCCGGTCGCCCTTACGGCGAAACGTTCGCCACACTGGCAAGACTTAACGGCTACTGCAAGCGTATCAGGATCAAGCCGCAGACGATCAGAAACGCAGCAACGATGCGCGCCGCGCGCAGCGGCTCTTTGAGCACCACCACGGCAATGGCGGCCCCAAACAGCACGCTGGTTTCGCGTAAGGTCGCGACAATAGCAATGGGCGCCACCGTCATCGCCCAAATCGCGATTCCATAGGAAAGAACTTGCAATGCGCCGCCGGCAAAACCGCGCCGCCAGAAGCGTTGCATTGCCGGAATTACGTCCGCACCGTCGCGGTAGAGCGCATAGGGCAGCATCACCACCGCAATTCCGATAAAAAGCCAGAGCGAATACGCGTTCGGATTGCTGGAATGCCGCGCGCCGATGCCATCCACCACCGAATAGGCACAGATCGTGAGTGCAGTGAAGAGCGCGAACCCGATAGCGCGTCGGTCGATTTCAGCCAGTTCGCGGCCGCCGCGCGCTGACAGCAATAGCACTCCCACCACGAGTGCAAGGATTCCGGTCCAACCTATCAGACTCAACTTCTCGCCGACGAAGATCGTAGTGGCCGCCGCTGTCATCAGCGGCGCCGAGCCCCGCGCGATCGGGTATACTTGGCCGAGATCCCCCGTGCGATAGCTCTCAATCAGCGACGCGAAATAGACGAGGTGGATGACGACCGATGCGATCAGCCAGGGCCAGGCGGGCCAGGCCGGTACGCCTACCAACGGCAGGAACATCAAAGCGACAACGCCCGACCCGATCGAGATCAGCGTTGTAGTGGAAAGCGGGTCGAGCCCGACCTTAATCAGCGCATTCCAGCCGGCATGGCAGGCGGCGGCGAACAAAACTGCAAGGAAAACGAAGTTTTCCATGCCCGCGTTCGGATCATGCCTTCGCCGCGGCTGGCGCCCAGAGCTTTGGGCCAGCACGCTGATATTGCAGCGGCCGCGCCACCTCGGCGCCGAGCGCCTTGGCCGCATGCCAGCCCCAATGCGGATCGTCGAGGAAACTGCGCGCCATCGAAACCATGTCGGCCTGACCCTTGGCTACAATTTCCTCAGCGTGTTCCGGCTTCACGATCAGGCCAACGGTACGAGTGGGAATACCGGCCTCCTTTTTCACTCGCGCAGCGATCGGCACGTTGTAGCCCGCATCGGTGGGATTGCGGATATCGGCGGCAACACCGCCGGACGAGATGCAGATGAAATCAATCCCCTCAACCTTCAGCGCCTTGGAGATCGCCACCGCATCGTCAGGTGTCAACCCACCCTCTCGCCAGTCGCTACCGGTAATGCGCGCGCCGAACGGCACCGTCTTCGGTACCACGGCCCGCACTGCGCGCGCGATCGAAAGCGGAAAGCGCAGCCGGTTCTCGAGCGAGCCGCCATATTGGTTGCTGCGCTTGTTTGAAAGCGGAGACATGAAGCCGTGCGCCAGATAGCCGTGTGCCATATGCAGCTCGATCTCGTCGAAACCGATGCGCAATGCGCGCTGGGCGGACGAGACGAAAGCTGCGCGCACGCGGTCCATATCGGCATCATTCATCTCGCGCGGTGTGTGCCAGCCCTCGCCGAACGGGATTGGGGAAGCGGCAACAGTCGGCCACGGATCGGCGTCCAGTTTTAGCGCGGCTGCGCCTTCCCAAGGACGCTGAGCCGAGCCCTTGCGACCGGAATGAGCGATCTGGATACCGAACTTGGCGCTACCCATGCGCCGTGCCTGCGCGATTACACGGGCCAAGGCAGCTTCATTGTGGTCGGAATATAGGCCCAGGCAGCCATGAGTTATACGGCCGTGCCGTTCCACGTGGGTCGCCTCCACGATCACCAAGGCTGCGCCGGAATGCGCCAACATGCCGAGGTGCATGAGATGCCAGTCGTTGGCGCATCCGTCGTCTGCCGAATATTGGCACATTGGCGAAACCACGATGCGGTTGGCAAGCTCGAGGCCTGCCATGCGAAAGGGCGTGAACAAAGTACTGGACATAGATCTATTTCGACTCTGGCTGGGAAGCGCCACTATTAGCGCTGCTGGATAGACTTCAAATAGGCAATGACGGCACCGACATCTTGAGCGTCAAACTTGAATTCCGGCATATCTGGATGGCCGGACATGATGCCCTCTCCGAGCGCCTCTTCCAGGGACTCAATCGGATAGCGCTGCCCGAGAGTGCGGAAAGGAGGCGCGAATTTATGCGAACTGTCATCGGTACGACCAACCGCATGACACGATCCGCAAGCGCGGATGAGTAACTCTTCACCGCGCTTGAGGTTCTGAGCAGTCGCAGCCTGCCCAATCGTCATGACCACGACGACTGTGCCCGCGGTCACCCAAACGCGTTTTTTTTTATTATGCAAGAGCATTTGCATCGACTTTAAAAAGGTCGCCGCGCTCAAAGACGGATACGCAGCTTGTTGGCGACTTCGCCGACGATACCGCGGCGGAACAACAGCACGCAGGCCACGAAAATTGTGCCTTGGATCACCAGCACCCATTCGCCGATGGGCGCGAGCTTGAACTGCATCACCAGGATCACGAAGGCGCCGGCTACCGGCCCGAAGATGGTGCCAAGACCGCCAACAAGCGTCATCAGCACAACTTCGCCCGACATCGGCCAGTTCACGTCGGTAAGCGAAGCCAATTGCAATACGATCGCCTTGGTGGCTCCTGCGACACCTGCAAGCGTCGCCGACAGCACGAAGGCGGCCAATTTATAGCGATCGGTCTTGTAACCAAGCGATATCGCTCGCGTCTCATTCTCGCGGATCGCCTTCAGGACCGCCCCGAACGGCGAATGAATAATTCGGTAGATAAACAAAAAGCCGGCAAGGAAGATGGCCAGGACGACAGCGTACATTGCCATTTCGCTCCTGAGATCGATGAGGCCGAACAGGTGGCCGCGCGGCACCGCCTGGATCCCGTCCTCGCCCCCAGTAAATTTCGCCTGTAACGCGAAGAAATACATCATCTGCGCCAGCGCCAGCGTAATCATGGCGAAGTAAATCCCCTGACGCCGAATGGCGAGCGAACCGGCAACCAAGCCGCAGATGGCGGCAGTCGCCGTGCCGGTGAGAATGGCGAGTTCCGGAGGAAAGCCCCACGCTTTCGCGGAATAGGCTGACAAATAGCTCGCCCAGCCAAAATAAAGCGCATGGCCGAACGACAGCAAGCCGACATAGCCGATTAACAAATTGAACGCACAGGCAAACAGCGCAAAGCACATCGCCTGCATGAGGAATAGCGGATAGGTAACAAACGGTGCGACCACCAGCGCGGCGACCATGACGACGAAGCCAATGGTCTCGCTCTGCGAGCGCAGCGCGGACGGTTTCGTGGCGAGCGGATCGACGACGCGTTCCATTACCCTCTCCGCCCGAATAGACCAGCCGGCCGGATCAACAGCACAATCGCCATGATAACGAAAATCACAGTGTTCGAGGCTTCCGGAAAAAACACCTTCGTCAGGCCCTCAATCACGCCAAGTCCGAAGCCGGTGATGATGGCGCCTAGGATCGAACCCATGCCGCCAATCACGACCACCGCAAAAACCACGATGATCAGCTCCGAGCCCATCTGCGGCGACACGTTGTAGATCGGTGCCGCCATCACGCCGGCAAAGGCGGCAAGTGCAACGCCGAAGCCATAGGTGAGCGTGATCATGCGCGGGACATTGATGCCGAACGCGCGCACCAACGTCGGATTCTCAGTGGCGGCACGCAAATAGCCGCCGAGCCGCGTGCGCTCGATGACAAACCAGGTGCCGATGCACACACCGAGTGAGGCGGCGATCACCCAAGCTCGGTAGTTGGGCAGGAACATGAAGCCAAGATTGCGACCGCCTTGCAATGATTCCGGCACGGTATAGGGCAAGCCCGCGGAGCCGAAATAGTTGCGCGCAACGCCTTCAAAGATCAGCGCAAGCCCAAAGGTGAGCAGCAGCCCATAAAGATGGTCAAGCTTGTACAGCCACTGCAGGAACAGCCGCTCGACGATGACACCGGTAATGCCGACCAAAATTGGCGCGATGATCAGCGCCGGCCAGTAGCCAAGACCGGAATATTGCAAGATGAGATAGGCAGCAAAGGCGCCCATCATATATTGGGCGCCGTGGCTGAAATTGATAATATTGAGCAAGCCGAAGATGACGGCCAGTCCCAAGCTGAGCAGCGCGTAGAACGAGCCGTTGATCAAGCCGATCAACAGTTGCCCGAACAGCGCCTGTGAAGGGATACCGAAGATTTCGAACATGCGGTCACCATCAGACTGAGGGGCGGACAAACGGCCCGCCCCTCGCGTGTCGTTTCACGATCAGCCGCTGACCAGCGGGCAGTTCCCTTCCTTGAGCGGCCGGAAGGCTTCGTCTGCTGGGATGGTGGCCCGCACATTGTAGAAGTCGCCAGGATATTTTGATTCCGCCGGCGCCTTAACCTCGAGCAGGTAGGCCGGATGCACTTTACGACCATCAGGGCGGACCGTCCCTTTGCCGAACAGCGGATCGTCGGTCGGCATCGATTTCATCTGCGCCGCCACTGCCTTGCCGTCAGCAGCGCTCTTCAGGGCTGCCACCGCCTTGAGATAGTGCGTGAGGCCCGAATACACGCCGGCCTGCACCATGGTCGGGAACTTGCCCGCCGCGCCGCGTTCCTCCTGCCAGCGTTTGGTCCAGGCACGATTGGCGTCGTTCATGTCCCAATACCAGGTTTCTGTCAGGGTCAGGCCCTGCGCTGTCGGCAAGCCCAAAGCATTGACGTCGCTGGCGAACACCAGCAGGCCGGCGAACTTTTGTCCGCCCTTGACGATGCCGAATTCGGCGCCTTGCTTGATCGAGTTGATGGTATCACCGCCGGCGTTAGCGAGACCAATGACCTTTGCCTTCGACGATTGCGCCTGCAGCAGGAACGACGAGAAGTCGTTGGTGTTGAGCGGGTGACGCACCTTGCCGAGAACTTTACCGCCGGCCTTTTCAACTGCAGCCATTGTGTCGCGCTCGAGTGCGTGACCGAAGGCGTAGTCCGCCGTCAAGAAGAACCAGGTGTCACCACCAGTCTTCACCAGTGCACTGCCGGTGCCGTTGGCCAGCATCCAGGTGTCATAGGTCCAGTGGATGGTGTTGGCGTTGCATTTGGGTCCGGTCAGATCGGAGGCCGCCGCGCCGGAGACAATGAACAACTTATTCTTGGTGGCAGTGATTTGGCTCACCGCCAGCGCCACACCGGAGTTCGGCGTATCGATTATCAGATCGACCTTGTCGACGTCGTACCATTGGTTGGCGAGCTGCGAACCGATGTCCGGCTTGTTCTGGTGATCGCCGGAGATGAGTTCGACCTTTACGTTCGGATTAGCTTTGGTGAAGTCAGCGATCGCCAATTTGGCCGCAGCAACCGAGCCCGCTCCGCCGATGTCAGAATAAAGACTCGACATATCGCTGAGCACGCCGACTTTGACAGTTACCTGTTGGGCGTAGGCCCCTCCACAAGCGAGAATGGCGGCTAGCGCCGCCAGTCCTAAAGTTTTTCTCATAGGTGCATCCTCCTTGTTGTCTTGGATAGACTCAGATCAGTGAAAACTCAGCCGCTCACCAGCGGGCAGTTGCCCTCATTGAGTGGCCGGAAGGCCTCATTCGCCGGAATGGTGGCACGTAGTTTATAGAAATCGCCAGGATATTTTGCTTCGTCCGGCTTCTTCACTTCGAACAAATATGCCGGATGCACCTTGCGGCCGTCGGCGCGAATGGTTCCCTTGCCAAACAGCGGATCGTCGGTCGGCATCTCCTTCATCTTGGCGACCACCGCTTTGCCGTCGGCAGCGCTCTTCAGCGCGACTACTGCCTTGAGATAGTGCAGAGTGCCGGCGTAAACACCGGCCTGATTCATCGCCGGATACTTGCCCGGCGCATTGCGTTCGGCGTGCCAGCGCTTGGTCCAGGCACGGGTAGCATCGTTGAGATCCCAGTAGAAAGTTTCGGTCAAAACAAGGCCCTGAGCGGTCGCTAGGCCGAGCGCGTTGACGTCGGTCGCGAACACCAGAAGTCCAGCGAGGCTTTGGCCGCCCTTTACGATGCCGAATTCGGACGCCTGCTTAATCGAATTGATGGTGTCGCCGCCGGCATTGGCCAGCCCGATGACCTTGGCCTTCGACGCCTGTGCCTGCAACAAGAAAGATGAAAAGTCGTTGGTGTTGATGGGATGGCGCACTTTGCCGAGTACCTTGCCGCCATTCTTTTCCACGACTGCAGCGGTGTCACGCTCAAGCGCATGACCGAAGGCGTAGTCGGAGGTCAGAAAGAACCAGGTGTCGCCGCCCGTCTTGACGACCGCCTTGCCGGTGCCGTTCGCTAGCATCCAGGTGTCGTAGGTCCAGTGAACCGTATTGGGACTGCATTTCGGCCCGGTGAGGTCAGACGAGGCCGGGCCGGACGCGACGAAGACCTTGTTCTTGTCGCGCGTCACCTGACTGATCGCAAGCGCCACACCCGAATTCGGGACGTCAGCAACCATGTCCACCTTTTCAACGTCGTACCACTGGTTGGCGAGTTGGGTGCCGATGTCAGCTTTGTTCTGGTGGTCGCCGGAGATCACCTCAACTTTCACATTGGGATGATCCTTCATGAAATCTGCGGCCGCCATCTTGGCCGCGGC
>JBARNC010000291.1:0-8409 GCA_049802775.1 Pseudolabrys sp.
CCCCTCACCCGGTGGCGGTGTCAGCCCGCCTTCCGGAAACCACGCTAGCATGTGCGACAGTGGGGGAAAATGCCGCCGAGCCAGGGCGTTATGGCCGCCCGAGCAGCATTGCGAGTGCTGCGGCCACGAATGGCAACGGCAACGATACCATTGCGCGCAACCAGACCACGCGCGCTGGCATCATTGGCACTTCCCAAATAAGTAGCCGATGGATGGCGTACAGAGCCCAAGCCGTGGTGTAAGCGATGACCTGGGGCGCGCCTGCTCCGCTTTTTAGCGCGGCAGCACCTATCGAGAACCCAACCACCGGACCGCCCGGTGTGAGTGCGCCGCCTAGCGTGGCGATGAGGACGCCGAAAAATCCCGATCCCGGCCCGAGCCACGGCGCAATCCATTCGTTTGGCAGCGCTTCGGCTACGAAGCCAGAACCAATTACACCGACTCCGATACGCGGCAGGAGGAGGATGAACTCCATCACGCCGGCGCGCGCGCCATCATTGAGCAATACGCGCCCTCGCATGGCGGCGATCAATGCCAGAACACCGACCACCAGCCACAACAGGATATTGATGGCGACCGTCATTTTATGCTCTCGCGGTATTTAAAACCCGCGCGCACCGCGATGCGCGCTAACAGGCCGGCGATAATTGGCAATGGAAGCGCTTCGACGATGCGCCAGATCACGAAGTCTGAACCGAAGAACGGCAGTTCCCAGACCAACGCGCGCGTATAGCCAATGAGCGTCCAGCTTACGATAAAGGCGACCACGGCGCCGGCATCGGCACCCATGACGAGGAAGGCGCCAGCGACTGGATAGATGGTGATCGGGCCGCCGGGGAGCAGGAAACCAAAAAACGCAGCGATCAGCAGCCCGATAAATCCCGACTCGTGCCCTACCCAACGGGCAACCATTTCGCGCGGCAGCAGCAGCGTAACGAAGGCACCGATCAGGCAACCGGCCAGCACCTTCGGCAGCATCTCGCCAAACAGCGTCAGATCGCCGAACAAGATGGCGAAGAAATGCTCGCGCCCGTCGCGCATATAAATTGTTGCGGCCGCAGCGAAGGCCAAAATGGCGATGATCGCTGTCGACCAATCGAAGGCACGTCGGCGACGGCGGCGAGGCGGAGCGAGATCGGTCAAGATGGCGAAGCGGGCTGTTCTAGCGCGTAGTGGCGGGAGTGGCGGTCGAGGCAACCAGTTCGCCTTGCGGTGAGCTGCCCGTGACCGCGACGACGGCGATCAAGGCCAACATGATAGAGGCATAGACTGGGATCATGATGCCTGACAGTTTTTTGACATCTTGCTTGTCTTCGGCCGAGAGCTTGACATAGACGCGATGGCACATCGGCGCCTCCTGAGAATCTCTTGCTCGTAAGTCTAGTGCACAGGCAGCGGTTTGTCTGCCGCCCCCTGTTGACCTTGCACAGCACCACCGATAATTTGCCCCGCGATGGGGATGGAGTCCCCCGAAACCGCCCGTTACGGCTGATGACTCCTACCGAACGTGACGAACGGTAGGAATCGTGGGTCGAGCGAGGCGGATTTTCTTTGTCCATTCGCGCCGCACGCCTCCGATAACGCATCGGCCTGGTGCCGAAACGCACGCAAAGGAGCGTGTTCAAATTGGATAACATTTGGATCGCATCGGCGGTATGGATCGGTCTTGCACTCGCCTCCTCACTGATTTCAATCCGGCTGGCGCTTTCTGTCGCCCTGATCGAGATCGTCGTCGGTGCGCTCGGCGGCAATCTGATTGGTCTGCCACTGACGCCGTGGGTGAACTATCTCGCCGGCTTGGGTGCCATCTTGTTGACCTTTCTGGCCGGCGCCGAAGTGGATATGAGCGTGGTGCGCCGCAATCTCGGGGCGAGCATCGGAATCGGCTTCGTCAGTTTCTTGTTGCCATATCTCGGCTGCATGCTGGCCGCGCGCTATGTGCTCGGCTGGCCTTGGCCGCAGGCACAGATCGCGGGCATCTCGCTCTCCACTACTTCGGTGGCCGTGGTCTACGCGGTCATGGTGGAAACCGGACTCAACAAGACCGAGCTCGGTAAGATCATCCTGGCCGCCTGCTTCATCACCGATCTGGGCACTGTGCTGGCGCTCGGCATCGTTTTCGCGTCTTTCACGATCTGGCTGCTCGCCTTTGCTGCAGCAACTATTGTCGTTGTAGCGGTGCTGCCGAAGGTTGGGCCATGGTTCTTTGCTTTTGTCGGGCAGCGAGTCAGTGAACCCCAAATAAAATTCCTCTTGCTCATCCTGTTCGCGCTGGGTGGATTTGCCAGCGCAGTCGGCAGTGAGGCAGTACTGCCGGCCTATCTCATCGGCATGGCGCTTGCGCCCGCCTTTCAGCACGATCCGGAATTGCCCCACCGCATGCGGGTGATCGCTTTCGCAGTGCTAACGCCGTTCTACTTCCTCAAGGCTGGATCGCTGGTCGAAGCCAAAGCGCTCATTAGTGGCGCGCTGTTAATTGCGCTTTTCCTCGGGATGAAGATGACGACCAAGTTCATCGGCATTCTGCCGCTGACGCGCTACTATCGCTTTGACAACCGCGAGGGCATGTATACCACGTTGCTGATGTCGACCGGGCTGACGTTCGGCTCGATTTCGGCCCTTTATGGCCTGACCCACAATATCATTGATCAGGAGCAATATACCGTCCTGCTAACGTCGGTGATCGGCAGCGCCGTGGTGCCTACTGTGATCGCGCAGAAATTGTTCCTGCCGAAAATCGGCCTCGCCAAGCAGGAGGTGTGATATGTTTAAACACATCGTTATCGCCAATGACGGCTCGGAAGGCGGACTCAGGGCGCTGACGCTCGCTTGCGATCTCGCCAAGTTACACCACGCCACGCTCCATATGATATCCGTCGAGGAGATCCCCGACGTTCCCGCTTCGATCGATGAAGTCATCGAAATCAAATCCGAGCAAAACCACAAGTTTCACGACGCACTGAGCAAAGCGCGAGCGATCGCGAAGGAGAAAGGGATCAAGCTCGATGCCGAGGTGGTTGCCGGCCACGCCGTGGCGGCCGTGGTCGCTTTTGTCAAATCCAAAAAGGCCGAACTCCTTGTGGTCGGCTTCATGGGTCATTCGGCGCTATTCGAGCGCATCATCGGCGGCACCGCAGACCGGCTCGTACGCCTGGCGCCCTGTCCGGTGCTGGTGGTGAAATAAAGCGCGCCCCAACGCTATCCCATCGCCCTCAAGCCCAGCTTGTCGAGAAGCGCCATGTCGCGATCGCGGCCCGGATTGGGTGTCGTGAGCAGCTTCGGCCCATAGAAGATCGAGTTGGCGCCTGCGAGAAAGCAAAGGGCCTGAATTTCCTCGCTCATGTCCTGGCGGCCGGCGGAAAGTCGCACGACCGAGGCCGGCATCGTGATGCGCGCAACCGCAATGGTACGCACGAAATCGAGTGGATCGAGCGCCTTGGTGCCTGCGAGCGGCGTGCCTTCCACCTGCACCAGCATATTGATCGGCACGCTCTCCGGATGCACCGGCAAACTCGCGAGTGTCGCTATCATGCCGATGCGATCTTCCAGCCCCTCGCCCATGCCGACGATGCCGCCACAGCAGACATGGATGCCAGCGTTGCGCACATGCTTGAGCGTATCGAGCCGGTCCTGATAGGTGCGCGTGGTGATGATCTCGCCGTAGAATTCCGGCGACGTGTCAAGATTGTGGTTGTAGTAGTCGAGACCGCAATCCCTCAGCCGCTTCGCCTGATGCGCTTCGAGCATGCCGAGCGTAACGCAGGTCTCCAGGCCGATCGCCTTCACGCCCTCCACCATTTCGCAGACTTTGTCGAGATCGCGATCCTTGGGCGAGCGCCAGGCCGCACCCATGCAAAAACGCGAAGCGCCGCTGGCCTTGGCCACGCGCGCTTCGGCGAGCACGGCATCGAGATCCATAATCTTCTCGGCTTTTACGCCGGTGTCGAATTTTGCCGACTGCGGGCAATAGGCGCAGTCCTCGGGGCAGCCGCCAGTCTTGATCGACAGCAAAGTGGAAATCTGCACCTCGGAAGGATCGAAATTGTCGCGGTGGATTTGTGCGGCGCGAAACATCAATTCCGGAAACGGCAGTTCGAACAGCGCCCGCACCCCCTCACGCGTCCAGTCGTGGCGGGGCAGGCTGGATACCACGAGTGGCACTGCGTGGTGCAAAATTGACATGCCTGAGACCTCCGAAGCGCCTAGTCACCGTAGCTTATATCGAGCCGGAAAACCGATTGTGCAAGGATTTCATCGCATTGAGCGGCTTCCGACGCCATGTTAACTTTGCTAAACAAACGTCGGGAAACACCGCCATGAGGAAACTTGTTGTAAGCGCCGTTATGTTGGGATTTCTGACCAGTCCGGCTTTCGCGCAGAAGCAAGACGACGAACCGCTCGTGATCATGGAAAGAGAAAAGAAGCAGCAGACCGAGGCGCTCGACAAGCAATACAAGCGAACGATCGATCAGACACGCAAGGAAGTCGATGCGCCTCGCAAAGACCCGTGGGCAAACATGCGCGGGTCGAATAATGATGGCAAGCGCTAGTTGGTCTCGCCCATGAACCGGGGCCACATGATACGGTTTGCCGCCGTGCTGGTCGGTGCCGGCGTGCTGTTCGGGCTGGAGCAAGAACTCGGCGTGAAATTTTACGTCGCGATCCCCGCCGGCATCCTCGCTTATGTCGTCACGCTCGTTGTGCTTGGACTCGTGCTGGCTACGAGCATCCAGGCGAAATAGTCGTCACCACCAAGGTCGGCGCCAGCCCCAATAAGGGCGATAATAAGGCCCGCCGTAGTAGACCACCCGCGGCGGTTGATTGTAGTAGACCGGTCCGTCGATAACCTCGGGACCTTCGCCCACTTGCGGTCCCTGTGGACCTTGCCGATAAGCCGGGCCGGCGGCAGCTCGCGGTTGCGGCACTCGGCCGCTCATGTTGAGCGCGGTCTGGATGGCGAAACCTTTCTTGTCCTGCCAACTGATCTCGCACCAGCCTTCGTCGCATGCGCCGGTGTCGACGAGGCTGCCGCCGGGAATCTTCGCGACAATCTCGCTACCGGTACCAGGCGCCGCGCGCAAGTTGACGGTTGAAGCGACATAGGCGGGCTTCGCCAGAGCGGGCATGGCAATGCAAGCAATGGCTAGGCCGAAAATATGCGACACGACTTTCATGGCTTTCCCCTCTGTCCACTCGCCCTAAAGCTTCTGCCGTGAAAAAGGCAGGAAATGGGCGGCTAAATTTCCAGACTGATGATGTCCGCATTAGCCCGATGCAGGTTATGATTCATTGTAGACTTCGACCTCTTGCCTCAAGCCCAGCAGACCGATGCCCAAGTTCTTGCGCTTTCCCCGTTTGCTTTTGCTGCTGCCGGGCCTGTTTGTCTGCGGCGCCGCAGGCTATGCGCAAAATCCAGGCAGTCCCCTTCCTTCGGACGCCTGCCTTGCGTTTAAAAATGGATTATCGCTCGGCGCGCCGCTCCCGGGCATCAAGGCGAAGCTGCATGCGGGCAAAACCATCATCGTCGTTGCGCTGGGCTCCTCGTCGACGACTGGTTTCGGAACATTTAGATCTGACGCCGCTTTTCCGGATGTGATGAAGCAAGAGCTATTGCGGCTGCGACCTTCTGCGCGGATCGAGTTGATTAACAGCGGTCGCATCATGGAGGACATACCAAGCAACGTCGCCCGTCTCGACAACGACGTATTGCGCTACAAACCCGATCTGGTGGTGTGGCAACTCGGAAGCAACGACTCAGTGTGGCGCGGTATTGCCGACAATGCGAAGGAAATGGTCAGCGGCGCCGTGGAGCGGCTTAAGGCAGCTAAGGCCGACGTCGTGCTCGTGGATTTGCAGTATGCGCCGCTGGTGCTCCTCACCACGCGCCATATCCGGATGGAAAAAATCATCGCCGATGTCGCGCGAGAACAGCACGTCGGTCAGTTCCCACGCTTTCTTCTGATGAAGCGCGCGATCGAAGGGGGCGTCACAGGCCTGGTCTGGTGGGACGGTCTCCATAACTCTGCCGAAGGCCACAAGTGCATCGGTATCGCGCTTGCTCAAATGATCGACGCTGCTGCGCGATAATATAGAGTGGCCGGAGGTCTGAAGGAGACCACAAGCAGGCCGGCTATGAAGTTGAGCAGAAGAGGACTTTGAGCAAAGGTCACGCGGCACATAGGCCTAATCGATTGAAAGATTCTTTCCGATTGCGGCGGTCGGTCACAAGCGGACGGGCCCCCGGACCTCCCGCAGAAAACGAATAGCCGGGACGAGCCCGGCCATGATGTATTTCAAGCTGTGTCGTGAAGCCTCTACTCTGCTGCTTGCTGCCTCGACTCCGCTGGCTCCACTTTCGCTGCGCAGAACTTGAATTCTGGAATCTTTCCGAACGGATCGAGCGCGGGGTTGGTGAGCAGATTGGCCGCCGCCTCGACGAAGGTGAACGGAATAAATACCACACCGTCGGGGATGGCATCGTCCTGGCGCGCTGCCAGTTTGACTTCGCCACGGCGCGTGGTGACGCGCAGCATGTCGCCGGGCTTGAGCCCCAGTTTCTCAAGTGTGCCGCGGGACACCGAAGCGCACGCGCTCGGCTCAAGCGCGTCGAGCACGGTGGCGCGGCGCGTCATCGCACCGGTGTGCCAATGCTCGAGCTGACGGCCGGTAGTGAGGATGAACGGATAGTCGTGGTCCGGCATCTCGTCCGGCGGCGTGAGCTTGGCAGCCACCAGCTTGCCCATGCCGTTCGGGCGCGGGAAACCCTTGTCAAACACCACGTCGCGTCCCGGTTTGTCGGGCGCGTCCGACGGATAAGTGACGTGATTCTCGCGCTCGACGCGTTCCCACGATATGTTGTCGAGCGCGGGCATCAGGTTCGCCATCTCGGTGTAGACTTCGCTGACGTGCTTGTAATTCCATTTCTCGCCCATACGCTGAGCGAGATCCTGGATGATCCACAAGTCCTGGCGCGCGTCGCCCGGCAGGGGTAGCGCCTTGCGCCCCATCTGCACCTGACGGTTTGTGTTGGTGACGGTGCCATCTTTCTCGGGCCAAGCCGAGGCCGGCAAAATCACGTCAGCATAGGAGCAGGTCTCGGTGAGGAAAATGTCCTGCACCACTAGATGTTCGAGATGGGCGAGCGCGCGGCGCGCGTGGCTCAAGTCGGGATCGGACATCGCCGGGTTTTCGCCCATGATGTACATGCCCTTGATCTCGTCGGCGTGGACCGCGTCCATGATCTCGACCACGGTCTTGCCGCGCTTGGGATCGAGTTTCTTGCCCCAGGCTTTTTCGTATTTGGCGATCATCTCGGGGCTCTCCACCGACTTGTAGTCGGGGAAGAACATCGGAATGAGACCGGCGTCAGAGGCGCCTTGCACGTTGTTCTGCCCGCGCAGCGGATGCAGACCAGTGCCGGGGCGCCCGACCTGGCCGCAAATCAGCGACAGCGCGATCAGGCAGCGCGCGTTATCGGTGCCGTGAGTGTGCTGCGACACACCCATGCCCCAAAAGATGATGGCGTTTTCTGCGCGCGCGAAGCTGCGCGCCACTTCGCGCAGCGTATCGGCAGAAATGCCGCAGATCGGCTCCATCTCCTCGGGGGTGAAATCCTTCACGTGCTCGGCGAGCTGATCGAAGCCTTCGACATAGGTCTGCACATATTGCTGGTCGTAGAGCTTCTCGCCGATGATGACATTGAGCATGCCGTTGAGCATGGCGACGTCGGTGCCATTCTTGAACTGCATCATCTTCCAGGCGTAGCGCTTGAGCGTCTGCCCGCGCGGGTCCATCACCACCAGCTTGGCGCCGCGCTTGGCCGCCTGTTTGAAGAAGGTGGCGGCGACCGGATGATTTTCCGTCGGATTGGCGCCGATCACGATGATGAAATCGGAATTCTTGCACTCGTTGAAGGTCGCAGTCA
The DNA here is from genome assembly GCA_049802775.1 of Pseudolabrys sp. Taxonomy (GTDB): domain Bacteria; phylum Pseudomonadota; class Alphaproteobacteria; order Rhizobiales; family Xanthobacteraceae; genus Pseudolabrys. The sequence goes on from JBARNC010000291.1 coordinate 7,925, forward strand.
CCGCCGCCGAGCCGACACCTTCGAGCAGCGCCGCTACCGACGAGGCATGACAAAGCCGCGTGCAGTGATCGACATTGTTGGAGCCGAAGCCGGTACGCACCAGCTTCTGGAACAGGTAGGCCTCCTCATTCGAGCCCTTGGCCGAGCCGAAACCGGCGAGCGCGCGCGGGCCGTCGCGGTCGCGGATTTTCTTGAGCCCGGAAGCAGCGCGCTGCATTGCCTCTTCCCAGGTCGTTTCGCGGAAATGCGTGAACGGATTTGACGGATCGACCAGATCGTCGGCGGCCTTCGGCACGCCGTCCTTGCGCACCATCGGTTTCATCAAGCGCTGCGGATTGCTGACATAGTCGAAGCCGAAACGACCCTTCACGCAGAGCCGCTTTTCGTTGGCCGGGCCGTCACGGCCGGTTACATACAAGAGCTTGTCATTCTTGATGTGATAGGTGAGTTGGCAGCCGACACCGCAATAAGGGCACACCGAGTGC
>JBARNC010000292.1:0-2023 GCA_049802775.1 Pseudolabrys sp.
TGGGCCGGTTTACGATCTCAGGCTTGCCGACGCGCTCAAACAGGACTTTTAGCCCAGGCGAGATGACCGCGAGAACGTTCATACAGCATGTCCTGTTTGATGAGTGGCAAGATTAACCGCACAAAACTCAAAGCCTTGGCGAACGCCGGAAAGCTGAATGAGGAAACCCTCGAATAGGACACGTTGGCCGGTTCTACCAACGTATAAGCAAGGCAGCGATGTTCTCACCGGAGACGAGCTACAAAATTCTGGAACTGCCCGCTAGTGCACTAGAATGCTCGCAAATTCATTTTGGTTTTTCGCGGTCCAGCTCAAGCAATAGAAGGCGCGCGACTAACTCAGGCGAACTGCCACCGAGCTGCGCCGACTTGGAGCGGCCATCCCGCGCAGTGACCGTTATCAAGCCATCGTCAATCTTCATGGTACCCGAATGCCACTTTTTCGGCTTACCGCCTCGAAATTGAATTTCAATGTCGCGGCCCATCGTCGTATCTTCCCATCGGAACGGTTCCGCTCCGGAAGCGGTGCTATGCCGGTGCAGGGCCCATTTTCTCGATTGCCTCTTTGATTGAAGGTTTGGCTTTCAATATTTGTGACTTCGGAGCCCAATGCAGCCTGCCGAATGTGTCGTCAAAGCCGATGCGATCATAGCTCTCTTCTAGTAGACGAGCGTGATTTGGCACGAAGTACACTGAAAACATTTCCCCTACGGCTACCTTTGGCAAAACCCCGAAGTCTCTTCCCACTCTCACACCAAAAAAATTACAAAAAATCAGAACCAAAAAAGTAGGCCGCTTCGCAAGGCAGCCTACACAGATCGATCTTTCCCGAACTGTCAGTCCACGTAGGCGATGCGTTTCTGGGCATCTGTTAAGGCCGCGGTCGTTGGCTGCGCAGGCAACTGAAGCACCGTTGCCACCTGACCCTCACTTAGTCGTGTCAGGAGAATAATGCGCCCATCCGGAAATTCGAGTGCATCATGGTGCTTCCACGGTTCGTCCTTATTCACTTGTCGGAAGATTGCCGTCGCGTGACCTAGTGTTTCCACCTTCCACCCTGCGAGGAAGCGGAGGAAGTTTCTAACTGTCACCGCGTTGGAAAACGCAAGCTCGGTTCCCGGAAGAACGCAAACCGCCACTGCAGCATCTTCCGCCGCAGCGAACCCACGTGTGCCGGTACCGAAGTCACGTGTGCTGAGTTTGTCGCCAACCTTTGCAGGCCGCGACCGGACGTGTTGAAGGCTGTAGTCACACATCTCTGGAACTCCCTTGTTGGAAGCCCCTTCAGCCCCATCAGACATTAGCGTACTTGCGGTCTTCCCGCATTACAAACTCGAAGCCGCTAGAAAATTGCTGATCGGGTCTGGACGATTGGCGAACTGATAGCGATGCGCTGAAAAAAAAGGGCCGCAGTTACGCGCGGCCAGAACTAGCACTTGGGCGCTCCTCGGGTTTTTTGGGATTGGGGGACTCAAAAAGGCCCAAGGGCACCATCCCAATGATGAACCCTACTCCCGAATCGGAGCCCATAGTCATGTGCGACTGCATGGCTCGTTGGCTAGTTATGTCGGTGCGGTCAGGATTGTCCGCTTTGTGTGGCTTAGCGGACATTTGCAGTGCAAACAGGCATGTCCGCTTTACCCCCGAAAGCAAACTACACAAAGAAAACGCCCCGAGGATCCTTCGAGGCGCTTCCCGTCAGTCTCCAGGGGCGATAGCGCCGCTTCTACAGATCAATAAGCAGCTCGCCAACCGACAGCCAAGTTTATAGGGCCGCACTCACCTAATCAAAATACAGTTGTGATAGGTGTAAGCGAATTGCGCGTCTTGTTTTTGGGTGGGTCCCCATTTGCTCCTCTTTTTCTTTACGATCTCATCATATGCAGAGCCTGTGGCGGCTGCGTAAATTTTGCCGATGACGAATTCATTGCTTGGACCTTCAAGCCGCTGCAGCACATTAATGGGTACTGCCTCTCTGGCGGCTTGTTCCGATATCTGTCCAGCTTTCATCGCTTCTAGGAAGG
>JBARNC010000293.1:0-20977 GCA_049802775.1 Pseudolabrys sp.
GCCTGCCGGTCCGGATAATCCGGGACCTGCTGAATAGGCTTTTTGCGCCAACTATCGGGCGTCCAACGTTCGGCCATTACGCACTACTCCAGCGTTTGGCCGGCGTTATACACGACAGCGCCCTCTAGAAGCCAGTTTTTCCAAAGAGTTCGGTTAGTTTAACCCTTATTCTGCCGCCGCACGCCCATGGCTCTCGGCCTTTTCGCGCATGGTGACCAGCTCCTCGCCGGCCGTTGGATGTACTGCCATCGTCGCATCGAAGTCGGCTTTGGTGGCACCCATCTTCACCGCGATCCCGACGGCTTGGATCAATTCACCCGCATCGGGCCCAACGATATGACAGCCCACGACTCGATCAGTGGCGCCATCGACCAAGAGTTTCATGAACGTTCGGGTGTTGCGGCCGGAGAGCGTTGCTTTCATTGGGCGGAACGTTGTCTTGTAAACGTCGACCTTCGCTAGACGATCGCGAGCCCGGGTCTCGGTCAGCCCGATGACGCCCACCTCGGGCTCGGAAAAAACCGCCGTCGGCACATTGCTATGATCGACAGGGGTTGGCTTTCCGCCATAGACCGTATCGGCAAAAGCATGTCCCTCGCGGATCGCTACGGGTGTCAGATTGACGCGGTTTGTGACGTCGCCCACTGCGTAAATGTTCGGCACCGACGTGCGCGAGTACTCGTCGACTTCGATGCCACCATGCTCGTGGATTTTGATATTCAACCCTTCGATACCAAGTCCCGTGACGTTGGGGCGTCGACCGATGGCGAACATCACTTTGTCGGTGGTGACAGCGCTATTGTCGGACAGTCGCGTAATGAACTCATCGCCTGATTTTTCGATCGCTACGACAGTATGCCCGCACGTGACATTAATGCCGCGCGCACGCATCTCATTGCGTAGGTGCTCGCGCACGTCGTCGTCGAAGCCGCGCAGAATATTTTCACCGCGGTAAATTAGCGCCACCTTACTACCGAGCCCCGCGAAAATGCAGGCGAATTCCACCGCTATATAACCGCCGCCCTGGATGACAATCCGTCTTGGCAGTTCGGGCATATGAAAGGCTTCGTTCGACGAGATTGCATGCTCAAGACCGGGGATTTTCGGCCCAAGATGCGGCCAAGCGCCGGTCGAAATCAGAATCGTTTCCGCCCGCACGTGCGCGCCGGTTGCCATGCGGACAGTGTGGGCATCTTCGAGAGCGGCGCGGCTTTTGACGAGGACAACGTCGAACCGTTCAAGCGTATTGGTATAGGCCGCTTCCAGCCGTGCAATCTCGCGATCTTTATTGGCGATGAGTGCCGGCCAATGAAATTTGGGCTCCGACACGCTCCAGCCGTAACCGGCCGCATCTTCGAATTCGTCGGAAAACCGCGAGGCATAGACGAGGAGTTTCTTTGGCACGCAGCCGCGGATGACGCAGGTGCCCCCGACACGATATTGCTCGGCGATCATCACGCGAGCACCATAACCCGCGGCAACTCGTGCCGCGCGTACGCCACCAGAGCCCGCTCCTATCACAAAAAGATCGACGTCGTGATCCGCCATAAGCCGTCGCCACAACTTGCCAAAACCGGCGGGTTAAGCGCCGGCAATGACATCAAAGTGCATGGCCCCGCTTTTTTAACTCGTCGCGCATATTTACGATCACTTGGTCGGAGAGCTTGTTTGCCCAGTCCTGCGCAAATTTGAGACCCTCCTCGCCGATCTTCGGCTGCTCGATAATGAACTTCGCGCCAACCGGTGACTTGTAGAATGCCAGGAGCTCCTTGAGCTCCGCTTCGGTGAAGTGGGTCGCATAGAGCCTGGCCACCTCAGCTGTCAGCTCATCAAAACGCGGCGCGAGATCGCTACGGAGTTTAGCGGCAATCTCATTGAGATCCTTGGCGAGGCCCGGGTTTTGCTGAAGAAACAAATTCTTCGCTTGCTCGACCACGCCCGGGATCAACGGATTGAATAGCGTGGTCACGCCGGTTGTCTTAATGATTTCCTTGGCAGTCTGAACTGCCGTTACCGATGTCTGCTGGGCATTGGTGACAGAACCCAATGTGATCAACGCAACGGCGACCAACGCCGGTCTGACAGCCCCGCTAAAGACCTCAACAACACTCATCTGGAAACTCCATCTAGCTCGAGAATTCAGGACCTTTCGACGATTTCTAAGCCGTTCGGCCCGCCAACAATGGCCATGTGCGCAAGGCCAATAAACAGACCATGCTCCACTACGCCCGGGACATCCGAAAGGCCATGCGCCAACGCGGCCGGATCGTCAATCCGGCCGAGTGCCGCGTCGAGGATCCAGTGACCGCCATCCGTGACGAATGCATGGTCCTCTTTGTCTTTCCGCAGCGTCATCGGACCAGGCCGCTGGATCAGCCCGATAGCCTTCTCCACTGCCCGCTGCGTGGCCACCAGTCCAAACGAGACCACTTCAATTGGCAGCGGAAATTGGCCGAGCGCGCTAACCCGCTTGCTCTGGTCGGCGATCACAATCATCCGCGCAGAAGCCGCCGCAACGATTTTTTCGCGCAGCAATGCGCCGCCGCCGCCCTTGATCAGACAAAGGCCGGGGCCGATTTCATCGGCGCCATCTACAGTCAGGTCAAGCTCCGGCGTCTCGTCCAAGGTGGTGAGTGGAATGCCGCAACGCTTCGCGTCAGCGAATGTGGTCGATGAGGTCGGCACCGCGACGATATCGAGACCTGCACGAACGCGCTCTCCAATCAGCTCGACGAAATGCTTTGCGGTCGATCCGGTACCAAGCCCGAGGCGCATGCCTGGACGTACAAATTCAACCGCGCGAGTGGCGGCTGCGCGTTTTTGGGCTTCGGCGTTCATTGGCTTCGGCTGGTCAATCGATTGACGATTGCGGTGCCCGCCTATCTAACCCCGATCGTACTTCCTGAATAGTCCTACGTCGCTGACGCCGAAAAATCGGTCTTGCAACGTTGATGAACGAAGGCTAGCGATCACGCCATGGCTGCTCCCACGATTGTCTTTGACCTCGACGGCACCCTCGTTGATACGGCGGCTGATCTCATCGATACCCTCAATGTTGTGTTCGCGCGCGAGGGATTGCCGGCCGTTTCGTACGAGGCCGCGCGTAACGCGATCGGTGGCGGTGCCAAAGCAATGATTGCGCGCGGGGTCGAGGCCGAAGGCCGTGTTGTTTCGCCAGCGAAACTCGAGCATATGTTTGCCGATTTTATTGCTCACTATACAGAGCATCTGGCTGACCGGTCGCGGCCTTTTCCGGGGCTCACTGATGCACTGGATGCGCTCGCCGCGCGCGGTTGTCAGTTTGCCGTCTGTACGAACAAGCTTGAACGGCTGTCGATCCTTCTGCTTGACCAGCTCGAACTCGCCAATCGCTTTGCGGCGATCTGCGGACAAGACACTTTCGGCATCCAGAAGCCCGATCCGGAAATCCTGCGGCGCACCGTCGCGGCTGCGGGCGGGACACTCCAGGACGCCGTCATGATCGGCGATTCAATAACAGATATTCGTACAGCGCGCGCAGCCGGCGTTCCGGTCATCGCCGTCGACTTCGGTTACAGCGAACGCCCCGTTGCGGAATTCGGTCCAGACCGGACTATCAGCCACTTCAAAGATCTACTGGCATCAATTGCTGCCATTTCGCGTGCAATTTGAGGGGGGAAGTACGGAATTATGTTTAATGTGGTAAGGTGGAGTGCCGAATGTTGCACCTGAATGACGAGGCCCGTATCCTTGTAAGGGGCGAGCGTCGTCAAGTCGCTCGAGTGGGACGGGGCTAATATGATGTACCGAGTTCTGGCGATTGCCGGCGGCGCGCTTGCGCTCGCGGCGTGTTCATCAAGCTCTGACTGGGCGAGCCTCGATGCGTTTAAATCGGGGCCCTCTTTGGAGACCGTAAGTTTGGAATCGGAACCACCCGGTGCGGAAGCGAAGGCATCCAACGGCCAAACCTGCCGTACGCCATGCGCGCTTGCACTGCCAGTCGACGCCGCCTCTTCGGTTACTTTCACTCTCAATGGCTACCAGCCGGAAACTGAAAGACTTGAGGTGATCCAGACGACCGGTGAGCCACCGAGATTGCGTCCTAATCCGGTTGTTGTAGAGCTAACGCCAGGCTCCGCGCCCGTTGCAAAAAAGCCAGCCAAAAAGCCTGCCGCGAAGAAGCCTGCCGTACGCCCCACGGCCGCGGCTTTACCAGCTCCCGCTCCGATGACGGCGGCGCCGGTGCAAGCGCCATCGCCCTGGCCGACAAACCCGCCACCAGTGCGGTAATTGTTCCTCGCCGCATCAAATCTAACCGCGCCGCGTCACGCGAATGCGCCCTAACGTTTTCTGGACGGTATGGCTAATATCGGCCAGTATTCTTACATAGATGAAGTGCGCGCTAGAGGATGTACTTTTCAGCCATATAACAATGACCTTGACCAACGGCACCTCCACAATTGAACTCGATCACGGCGAGCCAAAACCGAACGCGCTGATCGACCCGTTCAAGCGCGCCATCACCTATTTGCGTGTATCCGTCACCGATCGATGCGATTTCCGCTGCGTCTACTGCATGGCGGAACACATGACATTCCTTCCGAAGGCCGATCTCTTGAGTCTCGAGGAACTTGACCGGCTATGCAGTGTATTCATCGCGAAGGGTGTAACCAAGTTGCGCCTGACCGGCGGCGAGCCGCTGGTCAGGCGTGGTATCATGACTCTGGTCTCATCCCTGTCGCGTCATCTCACGAGCGGTGCGCTCAAAGAGCTCACTCTAACTACCAACGGCTCGCAATTGGCGAGCTACGCTTCTGAGCTCAAGGCAAATGGTATTAAGCGTGTCAATGTTTCACTCGACACACTGAACGGCGACAAATTCCGTGCCATCACGCGCTGGGGCGATCTCGACAAGGTGATCACCGGCATCGACGCTGCGCAGGCTGCAGGACTTCAGATTAAAATCAATGCCGTGGCTCTGAAGGGTGTAAACGACGAAGAGATCGCCGGTTTGCTCGAATGGGCGCATGGGCGCGGCATGGATCTCACTGTGATCGAAGTCATGCCGCTTGGTGACGTCGATGAATCGCGCCTCGACCAATACCTGCCGTTGTCTATCGTGCGAGCGCGGCTCGCTGAGCACTATACGCTCGAGGAAATCGATTACCGCACGGGCGGGCCGGCGCGTTACGTGCGTGTGAAGGAAACTGGTGGACGGCTTGGGTTTATTACCCCCCTGACTCATAATTTCTGTGAATCCTGCAATCGCGTGCGTATCACCTGCACCGGCACGCTCTACATGTGCCTCGGTCAGAGCGACGCAGCTGATCTGCGCAGCCCTCTACGCGCTTCGGAAAGTGACGCCCTGTTGCATGCAGCAATCGATGAGGCGATTACGCGAAAGCCGAAAGGCCATGACTTCGTGATTGATCGCCGCCATCAGAGACCAGCATTGCCGCGTCATATGAGCATGACCGGCGGCTAGCACATAATCCCAAAAGTGGGTTCTCCATTTGATCTGGGGACGCCCCTCGACCATTACGATATTGCCCGACAGCCCGAACCGCGCTGGGGAAGGCTACGCGGACCCTGGTTTCAGCGAACAGGCCCGTCGAAAGTGGCATTGACCTGCCCAATGCCGGTCTAGTTAGCCGGACGCCTTGCCCTGACCTTCGACCAAATTCTCCATTGACGCCTTATGCCGACATTGGATTAAGGTGCTAAGCTTGGTCGTTCCAAGCGTGGGGACGTGCGCAAAATAATAACGACGGCCGGCGACCCCACCTGGCCCAGTAGAGGGGAGTAGCCAAGTGGGCGCCTTGGACGCACTGTTAAACGCATTGCTGCCGGTGACGCGCGTTATCGACGCGATCACCGTCTGGCTTGGAAAACGGCTTGCGTGGCTGATCCTGGTGGCTGTAATCGTCTCGGCCGCCAATGCCACCGTGCGAAAGGTTTTTGATACATCGTCGAATTCCTGGCTCGAGCTGCAATGGGTACTGTTCAGCGTGGTGTTTCTGCTGTGCTCGCCCTGGACTTTACTCGCCAATGAGCACATCCGCATCGATATCGTGAACAACATGTTGCCGAAGCGCATACGCGACAGCATCGACGTTGTCGGCCACGTGTTCTTCCTTTTTCCGTTGACCGTCGTCATGGTCATCACCGGCGTCCCTTTCTTCCTTCGGTCGGTGGAGATCAATGAGCAGTCGGGAAATGCCGGCGGGCTGCCGCAATGGCCGAGTAAGGCGCTGATTATGATTGGATTTGCGATGCTATTCATCCAAGGCCTCTCCGAACTCATCAAACGCATCGCGGTCATGCGAGATCTCATCCCGGATCCACATGCAGGTCAGAAGAGCTCGCTTGAAACCGAGGCTGAGGAACTGATCGGCGCAATTGAAAAGCACTAATCGTTTGGTGGGTTAATCGGGGTCAAGCATGCAAGCTTTTCTAATCGCCAATATGGCTCCGATCATGTTCGGCGCATTGGTGGTCTTTCTGCTGCTCGGCTATCCAGCGGCATTTTCGCTCGGCGCGGTTGGTCTGATCTTCGCGCTAATTGGCATTGAGCTCGGCCTGTTCGTTCCGGACTTCCTGCAAGCGTTGCCCGAGCGCGTCTACGGCGTAATGAGCAACGACACGCTCCTTGCGATTCCCTTCTTCACTTTCATGGGTTTGGTGCTGGAACGATCCGGAATGGCGGAGGATCTGCTCGACACTATCGGGCAACTGTTCGGCACCATCCGTGGTGGCCTTGCCTATGCGGTGATTTTCGTCGGCGCGCTGCTCGCCGCCACGACCGGTGTTGTCGCAGCATCCGTGATATCGATGGGTCTGATCTCGCTGCCGATCATGCTGCGCTATGGTTACGATCGACGCGTGGCTTCCGGCGTGATCGCCGCCTCCGGCACCTTGGCGCAGATTATTCCGCCGTCGCTTGTGCTCATCGTCATGGCCGATCAGCTTGGTAAATCGGTCGGTGACATGTACGAGGGCGCCTTCATACCAGGTCTCGTGCTGGCGGGCCTTTACGCGGTTTATGTTTTCATAGTCACGCTGATATTCCCCAAAGCCACGCCGGGCTTGCCGTCGGAAGCGATAGGGTATCGCGAGCCCGACGGCGGCCGTGGCCTGATTTCGCTCGGCGTGCTGACAGTAGTGAGTGGCGTATTTGGCTGGTTCATGATGCGGGATTCCACGACGCACGGCGCCGATTTCGTGGTGTTGAGCATGTTCTTTGGAATCATGTTCGCGTTCGGTGTCGCTGTCGTAAATTGGATTGTTACCCGCTTCACTGGTTTCCGCTTCTTGTCGCATATGGCGCAACAAACCACTTTTGTTATGGTGCCTCCATTGTTCCTGATCTTCCTGGTGCTCGGCACCATCTTTATCGGCGTTGCCACGCCGACCGAAGGCGGCGCCATGGGCGCCAGCGGAGCGCTGATCCTCGGCGCCCTCAAGCGGAGGCTGAACTGGGACCTTATTCGGCAAGCAGTCGAGTCCACAGCGAAACTGTCGGCTTTCGTGGTCTTCATCCTGGTGGGCGCGCGCGTATTCTCGCTCACTTTCTATGGCGTGAGCGGACACATCTGGGTTGAACATTTGCTGACGTCATTGCCCGGTGGCCAGATCGGGTTTCTGCTCTTCGTCAACACCTTCGTCTTTGTGCTCGCTTTCTTCCTCGACTTCTTCGAGCTAGCCTTCATTGTCATCCCCCTGCTCGGCCCCGCTGCCGAGCATCTCGGCATCGACCTGATCTGGTTCGGCGTCATCCTTGGCGTGAACATGCAGACGTCGTTCATGCACCCACCGTTCGGATTCGCCCTTTTCTACCTGCGTTCGGTAGCGCCGCGTGAAAGCTTCCTCGATCGAGTAACAGGCAAACGCACCGAGGGCGTCACCACCGGACAGATTTACTGGGGCGCGGTGCCATTCGTGGTGATTCAAGTAATCATGGTTGTCATGGTGATTCTGTTCCCGGCCATGGTCATGCATTACAAGCGCGGACTGTCGACGATCGACCCAAACAAAGTGAAAATCGAGATCCCGCAGATCGAACTGCCGCCACTCGACTTCAACCAACCGCCCAACAGGTAGCAATCACACCGGCATAAAAAAGCCCCGGAACTTAGGTCCCGGGGCCGCTTGCTTTTTGATTCTTAGTCAACCGCGCGAGTGGCGGATCATGAAGGAATCATAGCTCAGTTCGGCCACCTGGAACCAGGAATAGCCTTCATTGGTAAAAGCCGTCATCGAATCATTGACCTTCTTGAAGCTCGCATTGGTCGCAGCAATTTCGCTGTGCAGTTCTTTGGCGGCTTTGAAGAAAGCCTCCATAATCGGCGGCGAGAAGGCGTGCAGCTTAGTCCCGCTAGCAAGCAACCGTCTGAGGGCCGGCGGATTGAGCTGATCATATTTCGCAATCATCCAAGTGTTGGTGTAATGGCCGGCCTGCTCGAGGACCGATCTGTAAGCCTTCGGCAACGCGTTCCATTTGTCGTTATTGACGTAGGCCAACAGCATCGTGCCGCCTTCCCACCAACCGGGATAATAGTAGTGTGGTGCGACCTTATAGAAGCCGAGCTTCTCGTCGTCATAGGGGCCGAACCATTCGGCGGCATCGATGGTGCCCTTCTCGAGCGCCGGGTAGATGTCGCCGCCCGCTATCTGTTGCGGCACCGCCCCGACCTTCTGCAACACGCGTCCGGGGAATCCACCAATGCGCATCTTCATGCCCTTGAGATCCTCGACCGAATTGATTTCCTTGCGGAACCAGCCTCCCATCTGGCAGCCGGTATTGCCGGCAAGCAGCGCCGTGCAGTTATACTTAGCGTAAAATTCGTTAAGCACTTCCTTGCCGCCGCCCAACGTCCACCAACCCTGATTCAGCCGCTGGTTCGGACCGAACGCAACCGAGGTGCCGAAGGCGAAGGTTGGATCCTTGCCAAAATAATAGTACGAGGCGGTGTGGCCGAGTTCGACCGTGCCATTCTGTACTGCGTCGACGACCTGAAGGCCGGGCACAATTTCGCCAGCGGCGAAGGTTTGGATCTGGAACTTGTTGTCGGTCGCCTCGGCAACCGCTTTTGCCATGACCTCGACGCCGCCCCACAATGTGTCGAGCGACTTCGGCCAGCTGGCTGTCATTCGCCATTTGAGCTCCGGCATCGATTGCGCGATTGCCGGCGCAGCAACTGCACTTGCGGCAACACCGAGACCGGCGGCTTTCAAAAATTGTCGGCGTTTCATCCTTCCCCTCCTTGGTTTTTATCGCGGACGTCCTTGCAGTGTACCCCATCTGTTGTTATTGACTCTGGGGCAGGTTGGAACCATGACGGAGCCGACCGAATAAATCCAGTCTGCACCGGTTCAACGAAAGTTGTAAGTGGGATCATAACGCCGATGGCCCAAAACCGTCGGGGCCAGGTCTTTGAGCCGGCCCCGAATTTTTCGTTCAAATGCCAATCAGCCTTTCCCACGGTTGCGGATCATGAAGGACTCGTATGAATATTCCGCCACCTGCCACCACAGGTTTTCGTCGTCGCGGAACGCCTTCTGCGATTCCCAAATTTTCTTGAAGTCCGCATTGTTGGCCGACGTTTCAGCGTTGACCTCGGACGACGCCTTAAGGCAAGCCTCCATGATTGCCTGGCTAAACGGCCTAAGCTGGGTGCCCGCTGCCACCAAGCGTTTCAACGCCTGCGGGTTGCGCGCGTCGTATCGTGCCTGCACGTCCATGTTGGCGTAGCCGGCAGCGGCCGTAAGCAGCGACTGGTAAGCTTTCGGCAGAGAATTCCACTTGTCGGTATTGATGAAGAAGTGTAGCGCGGTGCCGCCTTCCCACCAGCCAGGGTAGTAGTAGAATTTCGCGACCTTGTAGAAGCCGAGCTTCTCATCGTCATAGGGGCCGACCCACTCGGTGGCGTCGATGGTGCCCTTTTCCAGTGCCGGATAAATATCGCCACCAGGAATCTGCTGCGGGATAGCGCCAAGCTTGGCGATAGTCTTGCCTGCCCATCCGCCGATCCGCATCTTGAGGCCCTTAAAGTCGTCGGCGGTGTTGATCTCCTTGCGGAACCAGCCACCCATTTGCGTGCCGGTATTGCCTCCAGCAATGCCATAGATGTTGAACTTCTTGCCAAACTCATTGAGCATGTCCTGGCCGCCGTGATCTTGAAACCAGGCATTCTGCTGGCGGGAGTTCAGACCAAAGGGCACAGAGCAATACAGTGCAAAGGTCGGATCCTTCCCTATGAAATAATAGGCCGCAGTGTGGCACATCTCGACCGTTTGATTGCCGACGGCATCTACGACCTGAAACGGCGGAATGATCTCGCCGGCGGCAAAGGGCTGAATTTGAAATTTGCTATCGGTCGCCTCGGCGACGTACTTCGAGACCGTTTCTGCGGCGCTGTAGGGCACATCAATCGACTTCGGCCAGCTTGTCGGGCAGCGCCATTTGAGCTCCGGCATCGATTGCGCGATGGCCGGCGCTGCGACCGCGCTGGCTGCAACGCCGAGACCGGCGGTCCTCAGGAATTGACGGCGTTTCATTGTACTCATCCTCCCTGATCAGTGTTCGAATTTGACGTTACTATGGCCCTGAGGGAGCGGCTAAAGCCGCTGCGCTTGGCGGTACAATGCGTCCGGTATTGCCTCAGTGCAAGCCGGTAATTCAGGCGCATGGAGAGCACTTATCGAATAATATCTGGACCGCCTCTCGCACGTTAACGGGCGCAATCAATGATCGCAAAGAAGTATGGCTAGGCCTCGATCACGATCTGCGGCGGCGCGCGCCCGGAGTCCAAGCCCTTTTTTAGCTGATCGCGTACCTTCGCGGCAATGTCGCGATAGATTTTGGCATGGGGACCGTCCGGCTCCGTAGCGACGACCGGAAGGCCCGCATCAGATTTTTCCCGGATCGTCATATGAAGCGGGATTTCGCCGAGGAAAGGCACACCCAGGCGCTCGGCTTCCGTGCGCGCACCACCGTGGCCAAAAATATCCGAACGTGTGCCGCAACTTGGGCACAGGAAATAGCTCATGTTCTCAACCACGCCGAGCACCGGCACGTTCACACGCTTGAACATAGCAACGCCGCGTCGGGCGTCGATCAGCGCCAGGTCTTGCGGTGTGGAAACGATCACGGCACCTTTTAACGGCACCTGCTGCGCCATCGTGAGCTGTGCGTCTCCGGTGCCGGGTGGCATGTCAACCACCATGACGTCGAGTTTGCCCCACTCGACCTCGCGCAGCATCTGGGTGATGGCTGACATCACCATCGGACCGCGCCAGATCATCGGCGTCTCTTCATCGATCAGAAAACCGATCGACATCACCGTGAGGCCATAGCGGTCGATGGGCTTGAGACGAGTGCCGCCGATCGTCTGCGGTCTCTCTTTAATGGCCAGCAGCTTCGGTAGCGAGGGTCCATAGATGTCGGCATCGAGCATGCCGACTTTCAGCCCGAGAGCGCGCAGGCCAAGCGCCAGATTAACCGCAGTGGTCGACTTGCCGACGCCACCTTTGCCGGACGCGACCGCGATCACAGCGTCGACGCCGGGAATTCCTGGTTGCGCCTTGTCAGCGGGATGGGCAGTACGTTGCGGCTGGGCTGCTGTGTGCGACGGCTGCGGCCCGCGCGCGGCCGCACCGGGAGCACGTTCAGCGGTCAAGGCGACGAGCGCCGACTGTACGCCCGGAATGGCGCGCACTGCCTCTTCCGCAGTCTTGCGCACCGGCTCCCAGGCCTTCACCGCCGCGGCATCCCCCGTCAGCGAGAAGAAGACCTTGCCGTCTGAAACGACGATATCGGAGAGCACACGCGCGTCCGGCAAAGCTGTCCCACTGGGCGACGGCACCTTCGCCAAAGCCGCGAGAACTTGCTCTTTGCTCACCGCCATAATCACACGTCCATGTTGCGGACGTCACCATAGGCAAGACCGGGGGCCCGTCAATGTGGCGCAACCAGCGAGACCCGTTGACGCGTCGGCCTCGCCAATGACCTATTGTCAGATAGGCATCGGCTACGGCTGGCCAAGAGGAAAATTCGAAGGAGAACGATGATGGCGAAAGTGGCGTTTCTGGGCCTGGGTGTTATGGGCTACCCAATGGCGGGTCACTTGAAGAATAAAGGCGGCCACGACGTGACCGTCTATAACCGGACCGCCGCCAAAGCCGAGCGGTGGGTCAAGCAATATGGCGGACGGTCAGCGCCTACCCCCAAAGCCGCCGCCGAAGGCCAGGATTTTGTTATGGCGTGCGTCGGCAACGATCACGATTTACACGAAGTGACATTGGGACCGAACGGCGCCTTCGCGGGCATGGGCAAGGGCAAGGTTTTCGTTGATCATACGACGGCGTCCGCGGAAATCGCGCGTGAACTTTACGCGGCGGCAAAAAAGGGCGGCTTTGATTTCATCGATGCACCGGTATCCGGCGGTCAGGCCGGCGCCGAGAACGGCGCGCTGACAGTTATGTGCGGTGGCGATGCCGAACCTTTCGCTCGGGCGGAGAAAGTTATCGCAGCCTATGCGCGCGCCTGCAATCTGCTCGGCTTGCAAGGATCTGGGCAACTCTCGAAGATGGTCAACCAGATTTGCATCGCCGGACTAGTACAGGGTTTGGCGGAAGGTTTGCACTTTGCCAAGAAATCTGGACTCGATATTGAAAAGCTGATTGCCACGATCTCCAAGGGTGCGGCGCAATCCTGGCAAATGGAAAATCGCTACAAGACGATGACTGCCAACAAATTTGATTTCGGCTTCGCGGTCGACTGGATGCGCAAAGACCTCGGAATCTGCTTGGGCGAGGCGCGCAAGAACGGCGCGCACCTACCGGTTACAGCGCTGGTCGATCAGTTCTACTCTGAAATCCAGGCCATGGGCGGCAAACGCTGGGATACGTCTAGTCTGATCGCGTTGCTCGAACGCTGATTGTTACTTTTCACGCGCGTGCACTTGGCCGCGCCGACACGGCCGCGTGCCAACGCCTAACGTTTGTGGCACCCTCCGGCATCGCAAGCCGTCCTGGCTTCATGAAATCAACCGCGACTTGCATGGTGATGTCGGCGACCGTATAGCGATCACCAGCGACGAACTCACGCGTGGCGAGCTCGCTGTCGAGCATTTCGAGAAACCATATAACCCGTGGTCTGTTGGCTTCAGCCCAAGCCGCCACTTGCGGTACCTCTAGCTCCTTCATCGCCGGATGGGTGTGGCGGAACACTGCCGCCACGTTGGCCAAAAAATTGATCTCAGCTCGTCGATTCCACATTTCTACGATCGCAGAATCTTTGGGTCCGACCCCGAACAAGGGCGGTTCCGGATGCACCATCTCAAAATATCGGCAGATCGCAATCGACTCGGTAATTATTGTGCCATCGTCCAGCACCAGTGCCGGCATCCTCTGTAGCGGATTGATTGCGGCGTATTCCGGTGTCTTGTGCTGCATCGCGGCGATATCGACCTGCTCGGTCGGAACGGCGATCGCCTTTTCAGCGAGGAAAATTCGCACGCGCCGCGGGTTCGGCGCCAACTTGCTGTCATAAAGTTTCATGAGTACCCGGCTCCGATATCGATTTTTTGCCTCAGGCCCAGCCGAACACGGGCAAAAACCGCTGTCAAAGGACTGTAAACAATCGTTAACCTGAGTCTTTAGGTCCCTCTTAAGCTTCGTCTTAAGGATTTTGCGCAAGGCTGCCGCGGGTCTTTGTGATTTCAGCGTTCAAATGCCGATTCCAGGCGAACAACCTGATCTTACTGCGCTGCCTCCGGAAAGCTCGCCCGTGAAGCGGCGTCTTGCCGCGCAATACGTACGCGAGGCACGAGACCGCCTGACGTCCTCCAGCGGGACCCGCCCGGCCTTCGACTACGAGCTGCTGCGCCAATATGCGCAAAATCGGCTTTCCGCATCGCTGGTGATCCTGCTCCTCGTCGCGACTGTTGGCCTTATGTCTGGCATATGGAGCGGCGCGCTTACTGCTGGCGCCTGGACCGCCGCCGTGCTCGTCATCCACGCCGTAATGATCGCAAAGTGCCGGCAATTTCTAGAACGGCCGATGAGCGAGATTTCCGCGCGTGCATGGCGGCTGCGATTCGTCGTGCTCGATCTATTTTACGGGCTGGCCTGGATGTTACTCCTGATCCACCCGGTCGGCGCCGATGAAGGCTCAAGCACGTTCATGCTTTTTGTAATGCTGCTGGTGGTCGCGGTCTCCAGCATGCTGGCCTCGAGTCTGCCGACAGCAGTATTCGCCGCCACTTTTCCGGTCACTACAGCAGTCGCGCTCGATTTCATCCTGCAGGGCAAGCTACGCGATTATATCCTCGCCATCATGGCGTTGACCGCCCAAGGTTATTTCGCTGCGCTAACCTATCGGCTTTATTCCAGCACTCTGGCGACGTTGGAGGCGCGTGCGGAAAAGGACGCGTTGATCGGCGAATTGGAACAGGCGAAAGCAATCTCCGATGAGGCGCGCCGGCGTGCAGAAGCCGCCAACATAGCCAAGTCGCGCTTTCTCGCTCAGATGAGTCACGAATTGCGCACGCCGCTAAATGCTATTCTCGGTTTTTCCGAGGTAATGAAGACCGAGGTATTCGGTGCGCATGTAGTGCCGACCTATAAGGAATATTCCTCCGACATACATAACTCTGGCGTGCGTCTGCTTGGTCTCATCAATGAAATCCTCGATCTGTCGCGCATCGAAGCCGGCCGCTATGAGCTCAACGAGGAATCCGTTTCGCTCGTGGCCGTCGTCGAGGATTGTCATCATCTGCTGAAGCTGCGCGCTAGCAACCGCGGCATAACGATCCATGAGATATTCGAGTCCGAATTGCCGCGGTTGTGGGCTGACGAGCGTGCTATCCGCCAGATTTGTCTCAACCTATTGTCGAATGCCATCAAGTTCACTCGTCAGACCGGTGAGATCTGGCTGAAGGTCGGCTGGACCGCTTCCGGTGGCCAGTACATCAGCGTGAAGGATACAGGTGCTGGTATTCTAGAGGAGGAAATTGCGATCGTGCTTGCTTCGTTTGGCCAACGATCGAATTCTATCAAATCGGCGGAACAGGGCGCGGGCCTCAGGCTGCCGATCGCAAAAAGCCTGGTCGACCTTCACGGCGGCACGTTCACTTTGAATTCAAAATTGCGCATTGGCACCGAGGTTATCGTCACATTTCCGTCGGAGCGGGTTGTCGCGGCAATTGCACCAATGGCCGAACATGCGCCGCCGATCGCGTCGGCCACTGAGCCGAATCTCACCTCGGAGGAGAAGCGTCGGTTCAGCCGCCTGCCTCTATTCCGCGCTGGCACCTAGGCCTTGCAGCCTTGCGACAATCGCGCGATTGCCTTCCCGCCCGGGGTGCTTATGGTCGCATCCAACTTGGCCTCGAGACGAATCCATGATCGAGACACCTTGCGTCAAAGTTTGTACCCTCGATGCCCGTAGGGGATTTTGTCTTGGCTGCGGCCGAACGATCGACGAGATCGCGCGCTGGGCCACAATGAACGCCTCTGAGCGCACCCGGGTGATCGGCGAATTGCCCGCCCGGCTCGTAGCCTGCAATGCTGCCAAAGCGGCCGCAGCAATGGGATGATGCCGTGAGCCGCCGTCTAGTCTGGTCTCTCTTGTTTGGTTTAACGCTATCGCTGGCGGCTCTGATCGCAAGCAGCGACCAGGACGCCATTACTAATCTGCTGCGGCACGACGTGGGCTCACTCGCGCTTAAGATCGTTCTGGTGGTCTTTGTCGGCGGCCTAGTGCTGACCTTGTTTCGCGAGCGGCTATCAAAGGCCATCGAGGCGACTCTTTTCTGGGCCGTGATCGGCCTACTGCTCGTGGTTGGCTACAGCTACCGTTTCGAACTCCGCGAGGTGGCCGATCGTGTGGTCGCAGAGCTGGTGCCCGGCCATGTGGCCGGCCACGGTCGCAATGTCGAAGTCGTTCGCGGGTATGGTGGCGACTTCGCAGTCGCCGCGCATATTAATGGCACACGAATTCCAATGGTGCTTGATACCGGTGCCAGCTCTGTGGTGCTAACGCAGGAAGCGGCCAAGGCCGCCGGATTGCCGATTGAAGTTCTTAACTACACGGTCAATATCGATACTGCCAACGGCCGTACCCGCGCCGCCGCAGTGACGCTTGACCGTCTCGCCGTAGGCGGACTGACTGAACGCTCAGTGCCTGCCCTGGTGGCACCGCCGGGTCAACTCAAAAACAATCTCCTCGGCATGAGTTTCCTCAACCGGCTGCAAAGTTGGGAAGTGCGCGGTGACAGGCTGCGTTTGCGCGGAGCGCCCTAAACTTTAGTCGCTAGACCATACTCGCGGCAAATCGCAGCGCGACCAGGATCAAGAATATGCCGAAGGCGATTTCCAGCTTGCGCCGCGGCAGCCAATGCGCCAACCGTACGCCGTAGCTCGTTGTATAGCTCGAAACAGGCGCCATAAGCATGAAGCCAACAAGCGACACGAAACCGATCGAGAAAGGCGGTAGAAGCGCGATATGCCGCCAACCGGCCAGCATGTAGCCGATGGTACCGGCAATTGTGATCGGCACACCGACCCCGGCCGATGTTCCGACCGCCTGATGCATCGGCCGTCCATAAAGCGTTAGGACCGCGTTGGATATCGCGCCCCCACTCACACCGACCAGTGAGGAAAACAGTCCGGTGATGAGGCCGTAAATGGCCAATATACCGCGGCCAGGCAATTCGTTTCCGAGCTTCCAGCGCTCCCCACCGAACAGCATGCGCATAGCTATGAATGTCGCAAAAAACAAGAATGCAATCTTGAATACCGGTGCGGGTGCGAAAGACGCCGTGACCGAACCGATTACGACGCCGATGATTGCGGGCAGCGCCCAGATGCGGACTACCTCGGGGATCACCGCACCCTTCTTTTTATGCCCGAGATAGGAGCGCACTGTCGTGGGAACGATGATCGCCAACGAGGTGCCGATACAGGTCTGGATGCGAACCTCTTCGGGCACGTCGAGCACACGAAACACCTCGTACAGCACTGGCACGATGATGGCTCCGCCGCCGATCCCGAACAGCCCGGCGAGAATGCCCACCAGAATCCCGGCACCGGCAATCCAGAGCGCGAGCAAAACGATCTCGCCGATCGGATATCCCAGCAGCATATTTCCCCAAGAAAAGGCTCGGCGACCGAGAGTCAGGCGGCGATGTGCGCCAAATTGGCGCCTCTGTCCAGCAACCAGCGCAAGCGCATCGGCCTTTACAGCTGCTCCCGCACCGAGCTTGACTGCCTCGGTCGCCAGATGGCGGGTGATGGCGTGCAGCCTTACGCCGTTGGCTAATGCTCGCTCAATATTCAATATAAGGAATGAGCCAGCGCGGGGCGAAGCGAATGCGCGGGGACACTAAAGCTGAGGTCAACAACAAGCAGCCGCCAAGCGTCTGATAATCGTCCGCCCCATTATCACGCCGTCGATACTGACCAAGAAGCAACGACTCCCACTTTATGCGGCGCATGTGGGTGCCACCCGGCAACAATCAGCAATGCGCCGAAACCAACAACGTAGGCGACAGTGACGTGCCAGCCATGCTTCAACCACAAACCTACCGATTTTGCTTCGGGGAATTGGTTTGAGAGTGCAACTCCGGCTGACGAGCCAAACCAGATCATAGAGCCGCCGAAGCCGACGGCATACGCGAGCCCGCCCCAGTCGTATCCTCCCTGCTTGAGCGCGAGCGCCGTCAGCGGGATGTTGTCGAATACCGCAGATACGAAACCGAGGCCGAGCGCAGTTTGCCATGAGGCTCCGGGTAATCTTTCAACCGGCATAAGGGTGGCGCACAGCACGAGGGACAGCAGAAAAATACTACCCTTGACCGCCTCCGGCACAATTTCCCAGTCAGGTCGGCGAACAAATGCGCTGATCAGAATGGCTACTGCAACCGATGATCCTATAAATGGAAAAGTGTCCGACCACTCAGAGAACTGAACGTTGATGATGACGTTGACCACAATCGCAGTCACGAGGATGAACACAACGATACCCACGCGAGGCCAGTCAACATGCACATACTCATGCTCGTGCTTGAGTATCGGTGAATAGCGCTGCTGCTGGATTGCCGCGGGAATGCCGCATACTACTAGCGCCACACCGGCCCCAGCGTACGCGTGGAGCACATCAAGTGGGCTGACCCCGTTAATCCACATCATTGTCGTTGTGGTGTCGCCTACCACGCTTCCTGATCCACCAGCATTTGACGCGGCGACGATTGCAGCCAAATAGCCGATATGGACTTTTGCCCGAAACAGGGTGTGCGCCATCGCCCCGCCAATCAAGGCTGCGGCTATATTGTCGAGAAAGCTTGAAAGCACGAACACGATTACGAGCAGCCAGAACGCGCCTTTCCAATCATGCGGGAGAATGCGCGGAAGTACTGCCGGTATCCGGCTTTTCTCGAAATGGCGCGATAACAGACCGAACCCAACGAGCAACAAGAAGAGGTTCGTGAGCATCACCCATTCTTGACGCATGTGCCCGACTAGACCGTCGAATCCAGATCCCGATTTGAAGTCGGTCACAAAGAGCTTGTAGGCGATAATGACTGCAAGGCCGATTAGCGCAACGCGCAGAGTATGATGATGGAATAAAGCGACGCCCAACAATATTGCCGCGAACAATATAAAGTCTACCGGCACGCCCAAAATCGCTGGAACGATTGGTGTGATTGGACCGATCGCTAAATTCATTTTATTTTTCCGCAGGGGCCAAATCCCCGACTACATATTGGTTTGCCGGTAATATGCAGCAGCTAACTGAAACCTTCTTGCTCCCGCACGCCTGTTGGCTGGGTACTTTAACCGTAGTGGCACTCTAAGGAATGCACATTTCCATCATGCGTGCCAATTGCAAACATTCGAGATTAGGGGCTTTCCGCCAAGGCGTTGGATATTGCCAAGGCGTTAAGACGATTTGCGGATGTATCGGCGTGGCCTGCGGGTTTCCGAGGCTCAAATAATGATGCAGAAGTCGGATTGGAGCGAGCGGCTCCGCGCGATTCGGTTTGGGCGGAGCCCGTTTCCGTCGAATTATGGAGCCAAGTTATTGATCCGACTCGTGATCCATCAAGCGATACCCACAAATATAACCACTAAGCGTGGACGAAGGGCGGGGGGCGTCAAAGCCGCACTAGCCCCCGACCATTTGCATTTGGGCCATCTGCCGTAGGACACTACTTACTTGAGTGGGGGACCCCAATGTTTGCAATGTTTGAAGGCATTACACTCGGCGTAGTACTGTTCGCTGTCGGTGTACTCCTAATTTTCATCGGCATGCCAAGGCACGGCGTAACCCCGCGCTTTCTGCGGTTCGATGCTGCGATGGTTACATATCCGGCTGTCATCATCACGTTTCTAGCGGTTGGTACAGCCTTGATACTTAGGGCGCTTTAATTCCATCGCGGATCAAGTTCGTTCACCCCGCTCGTCTCGCGCACGAAAAGCGAGCGCGGTTGGTCGCGAAGCAATTGCAAAACGGTGGAAGAAGTTTTGCCAAAAAACAGATCGCGCCAGCCGCTGGGCGACAGCGCGCGGGGGCATCGCGAGGGTAATTCGTAGACCCAAAAAGTTGCACCACTATTCGGAATCTAGTTCTGAGCCGCAGCGGCGGAGGGGGTGTGGTGCCACGGCGTAATGTGAGTTCTAACAGAGCGCCGATGACGTTCTTAGGCAACAATTGCCTACGCGTTCGAGTAACAAGGCGCAAATAGAGAACAGAGAATTGAGCAACTCCAGATTGCAGGTTGGCAAAACGAACCCAACTTTCCCGAGAAATTTCCAATCTATACGCAAGGCAAGCATTGATAGGCTTAGGCAGCGATGTGCGCCAAATTGGCACCCCTGTCCAGCACCAGCGCAAGCGCATCAGCCATGACGTTTGCTCCGGCACCGGGCTTCACTGCCTCCGTCGCCAAATGTCGCCGGAACGCACGCGCGCCAGGGACCCCGCGGAAAAGCCCGAGTACGTGGCGGGTAATGGCGTGTAGCCGCACGCCTCTATTCAATTCGCGCTCGATATAAGGAATCAGCGCCAATGCAACGTCGTTCGGTCTCGAAAATGGCGCGGGCACACCAAAGATCAGCGGATCAACATCAAGCAACCGCCACGGCTCCTGATATGCCGCTCTCCCCATCATCACACCATCCAAGGCACCAAGCTCGGCTTGTGCCTGACCGACAGTCGCAATCCCGCCGTTTAACACGATCGCAAGCTCTGGATACACCGCTTTCAGCTTGTGAACGAGCGCATAATCGAGTGGTGGTACTTGGCGATTTTCACGCGGAGATAATCCCTTGAGCCAAGCTTTGCGTGCATGCACGATCAGCACATCAACCCCGGCCACCTTGACTGCGCCAGCAAAAGCAACCAGTGATTCGTCTGGATTCCGTTCGTCGATCCCTATGCGACACTTGACTGTCACCGGAACCTTAACGGCTGCCTTCATTGCGACAACACAGTCGCCGACCAGCGACGGTTCTGCCATCAGGCAAGCGCCAAAGCGACCTTCCTGCACCCGATCCGAAGGGCAGCCGACATTAAGATTGATCTCGTCGTAGCCAAAGTCCCCACCGATGCGTGCCGATTGTGCAAGCTCTCGGGGGTCACATCCGCCAAGCTGTAGTGCGACCGGATGCTCAAATGGGTCAAAGCCGAGCAACCTCGCGCGATCGCTATGCAACACCGCGCCGGTGGTGAGCATTTCAGTATAGATCAGGGTCTGACGCGTGAGCAGCCGATGAAAGAACCGGCAATGCCGGTCCGTCCATTCCATCATCGGAGCGACACAGAAACGGTGGGACAGGGTTTTTTGCGTTTTTCCTTGTTTTTCAGTCATTTCATTACTTTCGACCTTGTCCGATGTCGTACCATTTTTGGCCTATTTTGCATCATTTTACCGTCCATGGTACGACAATATCGTACTTTTGAGAGCTGTGTCGTACCATGGGAACGGTTATAGGA
>JBARNC010000294.1:0-7945 GCA_049802775.1 Pseudolabrys sp.
CCATGGCCGCCACCGCCTCGCGCCATGCTGGGTGTAGTTCCGAGAACCAACGCGCCGAGCGCAACTGTCGC
Organism: Pseudolabrys sp.; assembly: GCA_049802775.1. Taxonomy (GTDB): domain Bacteria; phylum Pseudomonadota; class Alphaproteobacteria; order Rhizobiales; family Xanthobacteraceae; genus Pseudolabrys. The sequence continues at coordinate 72 of JBARNC010000294.1, forward strand.
GACGAGCACTTTGACAATCTTGATTGTCATAGGGGGCACTCCTGACGAGACGCAAATTTGGGACGTTCTCGTGCGAAACGCAAATTACAAACGCAGGCTAAAGAATAATGTTCCCGTAGCGGCGCTACAGCGAGGCATCTCAGCCAACCCCAATCAGATGGCCTCCGTTGCCCGGTCCTAGCGGACTTGCAAGAGGGCACCGGCTTAGGGCAAGGCCAGCTATAGACCTAGCCGCGATTTCGCCCGACTGGGGCCAACCCGCTGATGGTTGCACCGCCGACACGACTTTGCCGAACCGTGCGATCGAGCGCGGCGCGACGGCTGTGCACAAGTTAAGTTCAGTGGCTACGGTGTGGTACCGTGTCGCATAATTTTGGTTAACCCGATCGGGAGGTTGAACATGGCGAAGAAATCCAAGAAGGCAAAGCGCGGTACCCCGGCGCGCAAGAAGAAGGGGATGATGAAAGCGAAGCCGACCAAGAGGGCGAAGGCTAAAAAACGCGCGCCGAAGCCCGTCCCGGCTCCGATGGCTCCATCACAGCCAGTTTCGGCACCGCCGACTCTCAGCGGCATGACCGAAGATCAATAGATACGATGGCCGGGCAGTTTTGCGGCCAGCGGGTCCGTGGCTGTGCGTAGAGGCGCTATTTTTTAATAGGCTCGCCACACTGCCCGCTTCGCGTGGCTCGCAAAGCTACGCCCCCGAAAATATCGATAATTGCGTATGGCAGCCCTGCTGACAAAACTTGGAAGCCTTGTGACCCGTAGAGGGCAGAGCCATTGTGATCCAGTTCACGCGGCACCGAGCCGTTTATGCTAAGCCGTGCCAATAGGAACCACCCTGCCAAAGCGGGTTAGGTGGATCGGGGGTGGAATGCGACCGATCAATGCATCCCTCGTATTGATAGCGCTCACCGCGTCTGCGCATGCGGTCGAGCAAAATGTTGCGATTCCGATAGCTCCAGCGATCGCACCGGCCATTGTGCCCACTGCGCCGATCGAAGCGCCACCGCTACCGCGCCCAAAACCGTCATTGGATCACGTTACCGGCGATAATCCGGTGGCGCTGATCTCTGCATTTCGTCGTCAACACGGCGAGGGATCAGTCGCCATCAGCGGAGCACTCACCCGCATCGCGCAAGAGCAAGCGAACGCCATGGCGGTACGCGACTTGCTCGATCACAATGCGCTAGCCCCGTTTTCGAGCCGGATCAGCAGCAGCCGCTTCAATCGAGCGGCTGAGAATATCGCGTATGGTCATGCTGATTTCGCTAGTACCTTAAAGCAGTGGACGAATTCGGCTGGACATCGCGCCAATCTGCTGCTGCCCGGTGCGAAGTGGATCGGCGTCGCACATGCACAAAATGGCCACCGAGTGTATTGGGCAATGGTCATCGGAGGCGAAATAAAAGACCATATTCAGCCCGTTAATTTGATGGCCGTCAGGCGCGCCGCACGTAGCCCTTGAAGCTCAGGAAAGCGCCCAGTATGCCGACGATCACCGCGGCCACGATCGTAGGGGCGCGGCCGCCATAGATGGTCGAACCGATCGCAATCGCGACCTGGGGCACGACAATGCGGATGATGCCACCGATCGTCATCAGCCAGCCAAGAATCGTGATGATGACGCGCCAGTCCGCACACCACGTATTGTGCAGATTGACGATCGCGAGACCCGCGAGCAGCGACAGCAGGCCGGATAGATAGAACAGGATGCCGGTGTGCAGTGCCTCTGCGATCATGCTTTCATACATGCCGAGATTGATCAGCATACCGAGCGCGATCGCAACGAATGTCGGCCCCATGAGTCTGGCGAGACGTGCCTCCGCTGGTGGGCGCTCTATTCAAGTAGGTAGCCAACGCGAGTAGACCGCGCCACTCCTTGTTCTTGGGGGCTATACAACTCCCATGGGAAATACGATTATTGAAATGGGGAATGAGGGGCTGCCATGCAGGCAAGTCGTCGTGGCGCTGCTGCGCTTACGCGCGCGGCGCGTGAAGAATTTGACCCAGCCGACTATTCATTCGCCGTGAAGTTACGAGGGACCCCGCCCAAGCCATGGCGGTGGGAGATTTATTGTGCCTGTAAAAATGAGCCCGTAGAGCGCTCGCTCATCTGTTTTGAAAGCATGGCAGAGGCGGTCAAAGCGGGAAAAAAGGCCCTCGCACTATTGCTGGCGAAACAGGCGGCGTGACGCAGATGCTGCCAATGTCCGGGGTTGGCGTAAGACCGGACCGCGCAATTAGACTGTTGTCACGTCCCATTTGACATTAGGCAACAGTAAATGGCGCCACGACTTTTTCACTTTCAAATTGCGTGAATGCATCCAGCGCATGGGTTGCGTACATAACCGATGGACCAGCCCCCATGTAAATCGCCATCCCAAGCGCCTCCATTACTTCCTCACGACTAGCGCCTTGCTTAAGAGCTGCCTTCGCATGAAAGGCAATGCAATCGTCGCACCTAATCGCGACTGAAATGCCGAGCGCGATAAGCTCCTTGGTTTTTCCGTCAAGCGCCTTAGCAGCCAGAGCAGCATGGGCGATGTTGGCGAATGCCTTCATCACCTCGGGAGCACCACCGCGCAGGTTTCGTAAGTGTGACGTGAGTTCTGTCACAGTCTGCGGCCAGTCCTTCATACCTATATCTCCAAGTTATTCGGGCAGTTTTACGTTTTGGGACGTTCCTCTTCTTTGACCTGGATCAAGCACAACTTTTACGAAGCCATTTAGTTTGCTGGCTACAGAAGAGTTCTAATCTTTCACTGTCCTAAGGAGCGGTCGATGCGCTACGTTCGATTGAAGGCCGATGATGCGGGAGAGAGCCACTTTGAACAGGCTACGCTCGATCTAAATGAGGCTGATTACCGCCCTCCAGCGCCTCTGCTATTCGTATCGCACAGCTATTCAGCGGACGGCTTGCAATTTATCAGGCTACCTTCAGGCTGGACTGGCGAGTCAATCCATCCGCCGAAGGCGCAGTTTTTAATTTGCTTAAAAGGGCCATCTCGAGGTGACAGCCAGCGACGGACATAAGCGGACGTTCGGTCCTGGCGACAGCGTTTTCATGGAAGATATTTCGGGCAAAGGCCATCGCACACATGTGAAAGGCAATGAGGAGTGCTTTGCCGCCGTGATCCCAATTGCTGCTCGCTAAGGGACTGCCTCAAAATATGTTGCGCCAATGTCCGCTATTGGCACAAAGCGGACATACCGAGTTGCGCTGCACATGTCTGCTTTTGACCCAAGGCGGACATTGACCTGCCGCCTTGCGGGCATACGATTGTGTCGGTAGCCAAAGGAGCGCTGCCATGAAAAATCTATGCGTTCCAATCTCCGCCGGCTTTCTTTTCGTGATGGTCAGTTCTGCCACGCTTTCACAAACATCAACAACCGCCGCGATACCTGTCACAGCCGACAACTTCAAACGCGCCGAAACCGACATGTATTTCACGATGTTCGCGAAGGAAGGCGCGTTTGGCAAGTTCTTTCACCATCGCGATCTGCCGCTCGAAAATACCAGCGTGCGTCCCAACCGCGACACGCTTTATTCGTACGCGGTGTTCGATCTGGACGCGGGGCCTGTGACGGTCACGCTGCCCGATGCCGGCAAGCGTTTCATGTCGCTCATGGTGATCAATCAGGACCATTATGCCCTCGAAACTGTCTACGCGCCGAAGGATTACACCTACACACGAGATCGGATTGGCACACGGTATGTCTTCCTTGCCGCGCGCACTCTCGTCGATCCGGCCGATCCACAGGACGTCAAGCAAGCGCAAACCCTGCAAGGGGCGGGCCCGGCAAGCTGGAGTTGCCGAACTGGGATCAGGCGAGCCAGAAAAAAGTGCGTGATGCGCTGCTGGTGCTGAATGAGACACTGCCTGACTTGAGGCACGCGGGTGGCCGCAAGGACGAGGTCGATCCGGTGCGGCACCTAATCGGCACGGCCTCAGCTTGGGGCCTCAACCCCGACAAGGAAGCCGTGTATCTCAACGTCACACCCGCCAACAACGACGGCAAGACGATTTACAAACTCAATGTTCCCGCCGATGTCCCGGTTGACGCGTTCTGGTCCGTGATCGTCTACGACGCCGCCGGCCATCTGCAAAAGAACCAGTACGACGCTTATTCACTCAACAACGTCACGGCGAAAAAGAATGCGGATGGTGGGGTCGCTATTCAGTTTGGAGGTTGCGACGGTAAGATACCGAATTGTCTGCCAACGATGGACGGCTGGAACTACATGGTGCGGCTGTATCGCCCCCGAGACGAAATTTTAAACGGCAGGTGGAAATTCCCAGAGGCACAGGCGGCAATTTGAACGTTCTAGAAATTCGCAATGTCCGCTTGGGCTGGTGCACTGCACATGTCCGCTTTTGAGGGTAAAGCGGACATTCCCTTTTGCACGGCACATGTCGGCTTATGAAACCCAGTGCGACATTGGCCAGCCACTCAATTCGCCTGTGCCTAAAGCCTGCCGGTGTGCTAAGTTTGACCCAATAGATGCCTTGTCCTGAGGTTTTAGAGGGAGCGATGAAACTGCGCTCCAGAGCAGGCGGCAAACCGGTCAAAGCGCGACGCTCTAAGGCGGTAACGTTAAAGCGCGCCAACGAGCCAAAGGGCGTGCGCCGTCGCGGTTCCTCCTCCACAGCCGACCAGGAGACAACGGTCGCGCGGCTCACGCGCGAGCTCGACAAGTTGTTGCAGCGACAGACCGCTACGTCGTTCATGGAAATTACCCAACGGCGCAGAGCGGAGGAAAGGTTTCGTCTCGCTGTCGAAGCCGCGCCGAGCGGCATGATCATGGCGGATAGCGAGGGTCGCATAATTTTGATCAACGCATATACCGAAAAATTGTTCGGCTACGGCCGTGATGAATTGACCGGCCAAAAGCTTGAAATGCTGGTTCCGGAGCGATTTCGTGGAAAGCATTCGGGGCTGCGCGCCGGGTACATAACGCAACCTACCATACGTCCGATGGGCGTGGGCCAGGATCTGTTCGCGCTGCGCAAGGACGGCAGCGAGTTCCCAGTTGAGATCGGCCTCTCTCCCATAGCCACTGATCAGGGTACGATGGTTCTCGCTGCAATTGTCGACATCACCGAGCGCAAGCAGAGCGAAGAAGCACAGAAACTACGGCTAATCTTGGAAACCGCCCTCGACGCGGTAGTCGTGATGACGTCGGACGGTATCGTAGCCGATTGGAATGATCGCGCCGTTAGCATCTTCGGGTGGCTCCGAGACGAGGCGGTCGGGCGGACAATGGCCGACCTCATCATCCCTGAACGATACCGAGAAGCACACAAAAACGGACTTCAACGGTATCTCAGAACCCGCCAAGGAGATGCTTTAGGTAGGCGCATAGAGCTATCGGGCATCAAAAAAAATGGCGAGGAGTTTCCTGTCGAGCTTTCGATTTCAGCGATTCAAGACGGCGAGCGCATTCTATTCGTGGGTTGCTTACGCGATATGACCGAGCACCATGCTTTACGCCTCGCACGGACTGAGGTGGCGCGTGTCACCCAGAGGATGGCGATGGGCGAAATGACTGCTTCCATCGTTCACGAGATCAAGCAACCTTTGGCGGCAATCGCGTTAAATGCCAATGCTGGTTTGCGGTGGTTGACGCGAACGGCCCCAAATCTGGACGAGATACGAGACGCATTGAACCGCGTGGTCACCGACACTAATCGCACCAATGAAGTGATAGACGGAATCCGATCGGTGTTCAAGAAAGAAAACCAAACCAAAGCTCGGCAGGATGTCAACAAACTCATTCGTGAGGTTCTGACGCTTGTTGGTAGCGACACGGAAGCTCAACACATAGCAGTTCGCACCCAACTATCTGACGGACTCCGGGAAGTTCCGGCCAATCTAGTCCAGTTGCGCCAAGTAATCGTGAATTTGATCACCAACGCCATTGACGCTATGAGTACCGTCGTGGATCGTCCGAGGGTTTTGAGATTAAAAACAGAGGCACATGAACCAAGTTATTTGCTGATCACTGTGGAAGACTCCGGAATAGGGATCGATCCTGAAAGCATGAACCGCATCTTCGACCCATTCTTCACGACAAAGTCGCACGGTATGGGCATGGGCCTGTCGATCTGCCGATCAATTGTAGAAAACCATGGCGGACGGCTGTCGGTATCCCTTGGTCCGTCCCATGGATCAATCTTTCACGTATTTTTGCCGACCGACCTGCCCCGTCGAAACTGAAGAGAAGAATGAAGTCAGCACAATTGGATCGTTTTAGTAGTTGATTGTAACCAAGTGATCTGACTGCGCTCTGCTGCGGAGTTCCGAGCGTGAACGCGTTCATCCGCTTTAGGTGTCACCATTGGTCGCGTGCGTGGTGCCCGGAATCGAACCATCGACACCGTGATCTTCGGTCACGTTTTCCGCACTAGAGCGGACGTTAGCGAACAAACGTGAACGATAATTTGGCGGAGAGGGAGGGATTCGAACCCCCGATACCCTTGCGAGTATGCCGCATTTCGAGTGCGGTGCTTTCAACCACTCAGCCACCTCTCCGGCGTTGCGATATCAACCACTTAGCTAAAGATATTACAAGAACATATGGTGTTCTGGACCCAACTTTGGACCCAATCTGGTTTAGTTCCCTAAGATTGTTTTTGAGAGGCCGCCAATGATGGCCGCCGCGCTCGTGTCGGCCTTTTTTGTCCGCTTGGCGTAGTTCTTGAGCAACGTCGCAACATCGTGGCCGCATCTCTGGGCAACTACGTGCGGCGGCACACCATTATCGAGCAAAAGGGTTTCATGCGTCCCCCGGAAGTCGTGAAACTCTCGAAGCCGCCGTCGCGGTGATCGCTGCGCTCGCCGCGCGGGCGGGGCGGCCATATCTCTACGGTCTCTCTTTCACCTTCGCGGCCTATGTGCTCTACGACCTCGCGCGCCTACTACAATGGCCGATCGAGGGGCCGCTGTTGTCGGGCCTGTTCTTGCTGGCGACCATCACCGCCTTGCTGGCGGTGTGGGGGCTGTATTGGGAAGGGCGAGGGAAGTAGGCCGCTTACGCTCCTATGCGGGCTAGGCTTCCTGCGCTCGCCTTGAAATCCGCCATCGCCTTCTCGCGGCGCAACGTCACCAGACGCCGGGCACCAGCCGGCACCGTACGCGGGCCGCGTAGTCGGCGTAACCGGGCAGATCACGCTGCAACATGCGATCTTCAACTCTGGTGCGCCACACAAGCAAGGCGAGGGCGATTGGGGCGATGAAGGTCGAAATCCATGAGTTGATGTGGATCAATCGGGAGTGTCACGGATAGGCTCAAACATTCACATTTGGCGGGAAAGGTCATGAGTAGTGCCACTCACATTTCGACACTTTATCGCGAGTTCGCGGACGCCTTAACGGACGTTCTCGCGGAAAATGCCGTTGGTCTGGTAAGGCGTGGCCGACTAGCAAGGACGCGCGCTGCCGTGAAGAAGCATCCCGATTATAGCGAGCATGGATATTTTCTAGCGGTCGAAATGGCATTTAAACAGTGGGAAGCGATGCAAAACGTCGGTTCACCACAAAAGACATCCGAGCACCCATAGGAGTCTTTACCCCCGAAAGCGGGCATTTGTCTGCGCATCCAAGTCAGCATCTGGCTGCCGGTTTTAGGGGTCCATTGCTCCGACAACACACCGACGAGCGGAAGTGGGCGCTGTTGTTGTTGCGGCTATATCGCTTAGCCCCGACAACTAACGCCGCCCGTATGTTCAAATGTCGTCCTCCCACCCTAAAAAATCCAACTGGAAATCACGGCAGCCGAGAATGGCTTGATAATACATTTCATGCCCTTCAACAGGAACGTCCGCCACCGTTTCGGGTCCGTTGAATCGAATGGGTCTATCTGCAAGTGG
>JBARNC010000295.1:0-1947 GCA_049802775.1 Pseudolabrys sp.
CATTAGAGCACCTGACTGGGATCGGGCGACCTTCGCGCGCCGAGGTAAAGTCACGGATTAACGCACGAAAGGCTTGGCCCAGCCGGTTCAGGGACGATGGTCGAATCCCGAACAATACCGATCTGCCTTTGATCCACTACCGCGGCGCTGTCGAGCTCTCCGGTGCAACCGACCCAGCGGCGGTGTTCGAGGAAATGTTCGCAACCAATGGATGGCGCAGCTCATGGCGCAATGGGATCTATGATTATGTGCATTACCATCCGCGCACGCATGAGGTTCTGGGCGTCGCCGACGGCAAGGCGCGCGTGCGCTTCGGAGGAGCGAAGGGGAAAATCGTGAGGTTGAAAGCTGGCGATGTCGTGGTTTTGCCCGCCGGCACGGGGCACCAGGCGCTATCCGCGAGCAAAGATCTCGTGGTCGTCGGAGCCTATCCGCCGGGAGAAAAATACGAGGAGTTCGAAGGCTCCCAAACGGAACACGCACGTGCTGTGGGCATGATTCCGAAGGTGCCACTGCCCAGAAAGGATCCCGTTTATGGAGCAGACGGACCACTCGCCAGGCTATGGCGCCGAAAGCGTGTGGGCGCTCGCGGCAAAGTCCGTGCAGCACAGCGCTAATTTCTGTTCAGCTGCGACGTTATGCATCTGAGGGCCACCTTCGTCTATGGGCACTCAGCCACCTTGGGGGCCGCGCAACTTCCAAGTTTCGAGAAGCTGTTCGGCTTCAGCCAGAGTAAGGCCGCTTTCACAGACCGGCCGAGAGACATCCGCCGTACGCGTTAGAGTGAAGCGTTCTCCGGTTTTTTCGACGGCAAACGACAACTTATCCGCGAGCGTTCGGAGGTTGGCCTCTCGCTTGCCCAGCGTTTGCATCAGAAGCTCCCGTCAAAAGCCTGCGTCGCCGCTGGTGCCTTTCGTACTGGCGGACGAGCTTTGAACGGCAGAGCCCCGGAGTTAATCCGAGGCTCTTCATTTTAATCTCTCTTAGTCGAATTTGAACTCCGGCATATTTTTCAGTGAATCCTTGGTCGCGCCGCTTAAGACCGCGTGATCAGGATACCACTTGTTTTTCGTCGTGGACGCCGCCGTGGTCGTCGCAGGACGGTTCGCTGCACCGGGCGTCGCGGAACCGGTTGTCGTGGTGGTGGTCGAGGACGTGCGAACGGCCTCATCGACGAATTTCAGCTTGCTCATCTCAACCATGATGTCGTGTTGGCCCATGCCAAGGAAGCCGCCAACACCGATCACGACACCGTCAACTTTTCCGGACTTGTCGAGCAGAATTTCGCTGATGTCGCCGAGTTTCTCATTCCGATCGTTGTAGACATTGAGGCCGACCAGCTTCGATGACCGCCACATCTCGCCATGGACTTTTGGCGCTGTGGACTGGGCAGCAGGCGCCGGCGAAGCAGGCGGAGGATTGGTTTGTGCAAGTGCGGGAACAAGCATCGCCGAAGCGAGCAGGCCGCCGAGTATGAGTGTGCGCATTTGGTCGCCTCCGGAGTTTGTGAATTATCTGTCTCAAACGCAGGCAGCTCAATTTTTGTTCCATGCCATCGACAGCGCTTTGCGCACCAGGGCGATACGATCAGGAACATAATCGCGCGTGCGGCGGTTTTCTCTGATCAGGTGATCGGGAAATCTTCACCGGAACAAAACCAGAGAGGGAACTTACGATGAAGCGCAATATGACGAAGAAACTTTTGTTGGGAACCGTCGCGCTAATGGCCGGCGTGGGACTGGCATCAGCCCAAGGCATGCGTGAAGGTCCCGGAGAACCAAGCAAGGTAGGTGAGCACGGCCTGTCGTCGGGTTCGTCCGGCGCGCAACATGGAAGTGAAACGAAAAGTCCTGCGCGGGGCAAAACCGAAACGCGCGGGGAAGGCATCGGCGGCTCGGCCCAACGAGGAGCGTCAGACCACAGCCTGTCAAAAGATCAGGCCAAGAG
>JBARNC010000296.1:0-1925 GCA_049802775.1 Pseudolabrys sp.
GCGAACGCCATAACCTCGACGTTCAAGTTCGGCGATTGCCTCGCTTCTTAGTTCTTCCAACATCTTTCTGCGCGGCGTATCAGCCATGGAGGGTATGACCTGACTAACGAAAAATCAAACTCGCCAGAACAATGAAAATGTCGCAGTGCAATTTGCTCCACTGTACTTCCGTAAAATTCACACATCGAAAAAGATTAGGGTCCATAGACGCAGGTATATGGTCGAATAACACCAGAGGGACAACTCAGCGCGCATGTGCCTTAACTGCTACAGTCCAGAAGATTCGTAAGTCGACCGCTTTGTGCCCACCAAGCAGCCACAATTCATTGTAGAAATATCCGGGTAGAAAATGTCGGCCCCGACCTCTGGGGACGGGGGTTGGGGCTGAGATCGGGGGCCGCGCTCTCTTGGGGATGAGAGCGGCCCCGATCTTATACCCGTCCGGGTCCCAACAATATCAACAATTTGCGAGAGCAAAATTCTCCAATGGCAATCTCGTCCTCGCGTTTGTTGATGGAAAGGAATGTCATGCCGATCAAATTTGGTGCCTGCTCTGCGTTCGCCGCCGCGCTATTTGGCCTTGCCTTAACGACGATGCCGGCGCACGCGTACGTCGACGCGGGCATGATGAGCTGCCGAAGCCCGGGAACGGCAAGCTATATCGTCTTTTCCGCTCGTACATTCGACTGCGTCTTCACCCCCTCGAGCGGCGCTCCGCCCCAATATTATCAGGCCACTGTGCAGCGCGTCGGAGCCCAGATCGGGTTCACCAACGATGTAGTCTTGGGCTGGGCCGTCCTCGCGGCCACCTCGCGCGTGGGCCCGGGTGCGTTGGCCGGCGGATATGTCGGCGCTTCCGGTGGGGCGGCGGTGGGTGTCGGCGTCGCGGCCAACGGCCTCGTCGGCGGGCTCAACAACTCATTCGCCCTCCAGCCGATTAGCGTCGAAGGCCAGACCGGGCTCAATGTCATTGCCACCGTGACCGGACTCGATTTGCGTCCCGTGATGCCTGTCCGCTATCACCGCCAGCATCGTCGCTAGCCCCTGATACTGCCCGCGGGCATCATTCGATTGACGGTTGACTGATGCGGCATTTGCGGCAAGCGAAATAAACCTCGTTGAATTCATTAGATTACGCGGCAACGCGAAACCACACCTGATCGATCTGATACGATGATCGGCGTCCCAAGCCTCCGATAAACACGGTTATCGGAGGCAATTGGCATGTCCGCTTTACCCCCAAAAGCGGACATGTGCGGTGCACTGGTTCATGTCCGCTTTGTGCCAATAGCGGACATTTCCGTATGTCAGCGTGATGTCGGCTAAGGGCCAAATGCGGATCGCAGACCGGCCGCCGGCCGGTGGCTTTTGCTTACGCTTTCGCGACCTTCTTCCGGTCAGGCTTGCCACTCATTACTTCGCGCGCCAGCCGCTCGTCGCGTAGCTTGGCAGTGAGTAGGCGAGTTGCCTGTTCCTTAGCCTCATACGCGGAGGCTGCGTGCACGCCTTCCTGTTTCCACCGAAACAAGCGCTCGGCGCGCTCTTTTTTTATTGAGGTTATTGAGGGCATGATCGATAACGCCTTGCTGAAAATAATCAACGCACGGCTTCCAGCTCAACGGAACCGGGAGCCGCGGCCCGCCCAGGTCATTACAAGTGGGGAACACAGGGGATGCCTGGGTTAGGATTGCGATATAGGTAGAAGCGCCGATCTAACTAGGGCAATTCGAGCATACCTTGATCCGCTGCCATGCGCTGGGCGCGGCGACATTCCCCTCACTCAAAGAACCCCTCTGCAATGTCCGCTTCTCTAATCGGCCGGTTGGGGTCAAGCGCTTTCAGACTATCCATCACGACAGTGTCGATGTCGCTCACGGGCTCGTGCTTCTCTTCGGAATCGGCACCAGGGCCCTTCCATCATGGGA
>JBARNC010000297.1:0-1993 GCA_049802775.1 Pseudolabrys sp.
ACGAGCAAGCTTCTTTTGGCGACATTGATCGGCGTATTGAGGGATATGCGCTTCCGGTCGACGAGCCCGGTGCCCGCTATATCGTCATCTCAACGCAAGGTCGCGGCGATGAAGCTGCCCTGCTTGCTGCGCTCGCGGTCAACGCCGATTACATAGCGTTCGTCGGCAGCCGCAAGAAAGCCGAATCCTTGAAGGCCTCACTATCCAAGCGCGGTATTTCCGACGAGCGTCTGGCCAAACTCAAGGCACCTGCTGGTCTCGATCTTGGTGCAATCACGCCCGAGGAAATTGCTATTTCAATTTTAGCGGAAATAGTCGCCGTGCAGCGCCGCAAGCATTCGCGTGGCACGCCGACAGCCGCGTAACGTTCTTTTCATGCACAAAGCGGACATAGCGTGCAAAAAGGCCGCCAAAACACGAGTTGTTTATACCGAAAACATCATACGGCTATGATTCCGGTTTTGGCAGGCAAAATTCCCTGTTCTCGCCGATGAGTACCGCCGACAACCCGTGTGGAGCAGCGCGTCGACAATCTTCTGGAAGCTCGTCTATTTGCCGATGAAGCAGAATGTGTTTTCGCCCGGTGCAACTTTGGTTTGGCCAATTTATTCACGGTGCCCTAGAGGAGGCATACCGCATTTTTGATGCTAATCGCGCGGAGGACGGTTGGTGGAGAAGGTCGCTGCGCTCGACGGCTTCGACAGAGGTCTTTGCAAAGTAACTCTGATCGTAAGTAGCATAGGCGAGCCACCCGTAATGCTGTTTATCAAGAGAGCCAAAATTCTCTCCACAAGCCTCTATGAGTTCTTCGAGTGTGGGGACATAGACACGATCGCCACTTCGCCAGACAAGCTTGTCAAGCGGACCAATCAAGCTACCTTTTCCGATCTGCGGAAATCCGGCATCCATCAGACTTTTGGCGAGTTCGTAGTCCATTCGCCTACTGTAACATCGTAAGCGCTTGCTTCAGCGGCGAGTTGCCAAAGCAGACCTTGGCAAGCCGTCACGCCTCGACGTCGAGCAACAAGATCTGACCACACCAGCAGGGGCTGTCGTCGAAAACTGCCAATAAATAACCGCTCAGCACCGTAAACGCAGTGACTGTTGAGGTAACATCGGTCAGCGCAAGCGAGAGGCTTATGAGGGGGAAGACTATTGTAATTACGGGCGGGACGTCCGGAATTGGCGAGGTTGCCGCCGTAGCACTTGCAAAAATGGGCGCCCGGATCGTCTTGGTCGCGCGGGACAAGTCCCGCGGGGACGCCACCCTCGCGCGGCTTCGCGACAACGCCCCAAGCATCGCTCACTCCGTATATTTTGCCGATCTCTTGCGCTTGGCGGATATGAAGCGCTTGGCCGCTGAAATCGCCGACCGCGAGCCGCGCATCGATGTCCTCATTAACAACGCAGGCGCATTATTCGCAAAGCGCCGGCTCACGGAAGACGGACTTGAACGTACTTTCGCGCTCAATCACATGGCCTATTTCGTCATGACAGCGGGATTGCGCAAGCGGCTTTTAACCTCTGTTCCCGCCCGCATCATCAATACGGCTTCCGCCGCGCACCAAGGCGCCACATTGGATTTCGACGATCTCCAATCGGCAAAGAGCTTCGGAGCCAGGAAAGCTTATGGTCAGTCGAAGCTATGCAACATCCTATTCACGCGTGAACTTGGTCGCCGCCTGCAAGGTACGGGTGTCACTGCGAATTGCCTGCATCCCGGTTTCGTCGCCACACGCTTTGGCGACCAAAGCGGTGGCTTGATCTCGCGCCTCGTTTGGTTCGCCAAGTTCTTCGCGATATCTCCTGCTCAGGGCGCGGAAACGATTATCTATCTCGCATCCTCGCCGGACGTGCGCGAGACGACAGGACAATATTTTTACAAATCCGCGCCGACTACGCCGTCGTCGTCGGCCCAGGACGACAGATCTGCTTTATTGCTCTGGCAGCGCAGCGCGGCATTGGCCGGCTTGAAAGAATAACCATGCCGGAC
>JBARNC010000298.1:0-37906 GCA_049802775.1 Pseudolabrys sp.
AGACAAGGATGCCGACCATGTCCACCACATAGATGTCGGCGCCGAACTTACGAAAATGGAAAATACCCTGTTGGGCGATGATGCAGCCGATCAGAAAGGTGATGAGTAGGATTATCGGCACCGCACGCCAGCCGACATTGTCGAGTTGGTGCACCATCGAAGTGAAACGAAACGTACGGGGCCGTGCCGCCACGCGCAGCAACGCGACCGTCAGCGCGCCCAACATATTAACGAAGGCGACAAACGTTGCGCCGACGGAGGCGACAGTTTCCCCGACCGAAGCGACTGTACGGGCCAACGAATTGCCGCTATGACGCGGGAGGCCCTGCTCCGCCTTGACGCCGTGCAGCTCGGCCATCAGCGCACGATAGTCCTCCTTGAGCCCGATGACTTTTGTGTCGCAGCCGCGCGAGGAAAAGCTGCGCGTCAGCTGCTCCAGCAGCCAGGCGCCGAAGGTGTCGAGCTGGTCAACGGCGCCCATGTCGATCTCAACGCGCTTGACGGTGTCGCCGCGCTGGGTCGCAGCATCGATCTGCGCCTCCAGCACGTGTGCATTTTCGGCTATCCATGCACCACCGCCGGCGAGCTTAAGTCGCTCACCATCAGCCGTTCCCTGGAGCAGCAGGTCATTCATGCGGCGTGCCTTTGATCGTGGAAAGCCTCAAACGTATAATCATCCTACTTGACCCTGGCCTATGAAACTGTCGAGGTTTTGTCGTCATGGTTCGGGTGCTTACAAACACTATACCCTCAAAATGCCTTTAACCCTCGCACTCGCCGCCGAGCGCTGGCCTATCGCAGGTTCCTTTGGCATCAGCCGTGGCACCAAAACCGAAGCCGTAGTCGTGGTTGCGGAATTGGACGATGGCAAGGCTCGCGGCCGAGGCGAATGCGTTCCCTATGCTCGCTACGGCGAAAGCGTCGAGAGCGTCATGACGCAAATCAATGCCATGCGGCCTCAGCTTGCCGCTGGGCTCGACCGTCGTTCCTTGCAAACAACGATGCCGCCTGGCGCCGCGCGCAATGCGCTCGACTGCGCGTTCTGGGATCTGGAAGCCAAGCGCCGCGGGCGACCGGTGCACGAGCTTGCAGGTCTTCCCAGTCCGCGCGCACTCACCACCGCCTATACGATTTCCCTTGGCGAGCCGGCCATCATGGTGAAGGCGGCGGAAAAAGCGGCCAACCGTGCCCTGCTCAAGATCAAGCTTGGCGCCGAAGGGGATGCCGCGCGCATTGCCGCAGTCCGTGTCGCAGCGCCGAATGCAACATTAATCGTCGATGCGAACGAGGGTTGGGACGAGAGCAATCTCGCCGACAATTTCGTGGCCTGCGCCGAAGCCGGCGTTGCCTTGATCGAGCAACCGTTGCCCGAGGGAAACGATCAGGCGCTGGCGCAAATGAACCGGCCGATACCTGTCTGCGCCGATGAGAGCGTTCACGACCGCGCTTCGTTTGCGGCGCTCGGCGGAAAATATGACGCTGTTAATATCAAGCTCGACAAGGCAGGTGGATTAACCGAAGCGCTGGCGACGGTGGCCGAAGCTCAACGGCAGAATTTTACAATCATGGTCGGATGCATGGTCGCCACATCGCTCGCGATGGCACCGGCTATCTTGCTCGCGCAACAGGCCTGCTTTGTCGATCTCGACGGACCGCTTCTGCTCAGCAAGGACCGTCCTGACGGCCTGCGCTACGTCGACAGCCTTGTGTACCCGCCCCGACCTACCCTTTGGGGCTGAAGACAAACGACGGAACTCACAGGCCCGCCGCCTCAATGCGCCAACTGTCCACAAACATCGCCGTGGTTCCGGCACCTGCCTGAATTCGTTCATGAAATGTGCCCCGCCTTAAGTGGTTCCACTCCGGTTTCGGACAACCAAAGCTTTCCGTTGGGAGCCGGATTGGCTTAGACTTGAACTAAGATCGCAACCCGCCGCTTCGGGCAGGGGGACGATAACGGGACGGGGACATGCATATTCGGGGCTCGATGCTCGGCGCCGCCATGCTGGCGCTCAGCATAACATCGGCTTCAGCGACCATGCGGATCGCAGAAGATCGCGGCGGTCAAATTGGCCACTATTTGCAAACTTTCACATCGGTTCGCTCATCAGGCGAGACCGTCATCATTGACGGAAGTTGTTTGTCCGCCTGCACACTCGTGCTGGGCGTGGTCCCGCATGAGCGCATCTGCGCAACGCAGCGCGCGCGGTTCGGTTTTCACGCCGCCTGGATGCCCGACCGCAACGGACGTCCGGTGACTAGCCCGCTCGGCACCGAGGCGCTTTGGAATATCTATCCGGCTTCTGTAAAGCGTTGGATCAACCGCCATGGCGGCTTGTCGCGCAAGATGATCTTTATGGAAGGACGCGAACTCAACGGCATCGTGGCGAGCTGCGATCGAGGCGTCGAGGACCAGACGCGATCAGCGCGACGGCTCACGCCGCATCCGGTGCGCTACGAATCCGCAAGTGCCTCCAGCGACCGCCACTAACGCCATCGCCGCGTAGGCCCGGCTGCCGAAATCTTCGTACAGCACGCCCGAAACTCCCATCGCGGCTGCCATCGCCGCACCAACTACAATCGCAAGATAGCCTTGCGCTGTTGCTGCCTGCCCTGCGGGCGCGTGGTGCGCAACAAACATCAATGTCCCGAGGTGGGTCGCTCCGAACGACAATGCATGCAGCATTTGCAGCCATGGCAACGCAAGCGTCGGCGGATCAAGCGCCATCCCCAGCCAGCGCAATATCGCAGCCAAAGCGCCGATCAGCAGCAGCACCGTCGGGGAAAAGAGCGGCGGCAGCCGCGCTTGCACTGCAAACAGCACGATCTCGGCGGCTACTCCAAGCGCCCACAACGCGGCGATGAAAGTCCCGTCAAGACCGGCAGCGTGCCATTGCACCGCCGAGAACCCGTAGAACACAGCATGGCTCGCCTGAATGAGGCTCGCGGCCGCAAGTACTGCGATAAATGCGGGATCGCGCAGCAGCTTAACGCGCGGGACTTCGCGTACGTCTCGCTCCGGCAAATTGCTTGCGAGCGGCGTAAGCACCCAGGCCGCGAGCGCGACCAGGGCACTCGCTGCCACCATAAGCCAGATCAGGTAACTCGCGGGAAAGGCATCGGCAGCAAACCCGGCGGCGAAATTGCCAGCAATGAAAGCAAACGAGCCCCATAGCCGCACCGGTCCGTAGGCTCGCTTGCGCGCCATGAGCCCCTTGAGCGCGTAGGTCTCGGCAAGCGGCATTAACGGCGTGGAGAAAAATGAAGTCAGCGTATAGGTGATTAGGATGGCAGTAGCGCCCGCTGAAAGCCCAACCAGGGTGTAGCCAGCGAGGCTCGCGAGGCTCGACACGATCAACACAGTACGTACGGCATCGCGCCGGTCGGCTTCGCGCGTAATAACAGGGATCGCAAGAACCCGGGCGACGACCGGCATGGCCAACACAATGCCAATCATTCCGGGATCCAGATCCTTGGCCGTCAGCCAGACCGGAAAGAACGGCATCTGGATGCCGGGCAGGACAAACAAGGCAGCGTAGAGCGCCGCCAGCCGCGATGTGAACCCAGGTGACGTAAAGGAAACTGCCCGCATCGCGTTGCCTCGGTTCTGGGTAATAATTGCCCAAGCTGGCCTATTCGCCAATTCGGCAGCCATCTGCCGGACACAACACGCTGGCCGAATCAAGCCGCATGATTGATAAACGGACCGGCAGGGATTGCACATGCCGACCGAGATCACCGCCCGAGCGGACCAGCAGTCCGATGCGCCGTATGAGGGCGATTATCAGGTGTTCTGTGAAGCGCTCTCGGCGAGCGCGCGCCAGAACCACAGCGGCGCCGACTGATCGGCTGGCATCAATCATGGCACTGAGCGAAGAAGAACGTCTTGCTTTGTTTACCTGAGCGGCCAGCCGTCAGGTTGCGATCAGGCGCGCGAACATATCCACGTCCACGTTGCCGCCCGACAGGATACCAACGACGACCCTGCCCTTCACGTTGAGCTTGCCGGCGAGTAGTGCTGCTAGGCCAATGGCGCCGCCCGGTTCCACCACCAATTTCAGCTCATGGAAGGCATAGCGCACGGCCCGCGCGACTTCGGCGTCGCTCACGGTCGTGCCCTGCCCTATGAGTTCGCGGTTGATCGGAAAAGTTAGTTCGCCCGGCGTATTGCTCATCAACGCATCGCAGATGGTGCCGCTCATGCGTACATTGGCCTCACGTTTGCCGCTGGCAAATGAGCGCAACGTATCGTCGAAGCCCTCCGGCTCGACGACATAAAACTTCGCCGACGGCACCCTCGCCTTTACGCCGAGCGAAATGCCGGCCGCCAGACCTCCGCCGGATGCACCCACCACCACGACCTCGGGTGTCAGGGAGCACTGCGCGAGGTCCTCGATGATTTCGGCACCAATGGTGCCCTGGCCGGCGATGATGAGCGGGTCGTCATAGGGCGGCACCAGCGTCGCGCCTCGTTCGGCCACGATTTTTTTGGCGATGGCGGCACGATCTTCGGTGTTGCGGTCGTAAGCTACGACCTCGGCGCCGAGCGCCAGGGTGCGCTCGCGCTTCGCCTTCGGTGCATCGTTCGGCATCACGATGGTCGCACGCATGCCAAGCAAGCGTGCCGCAGCCGCGACACCTTGCGCGTGATTGCCGCTCGAATAAGCCACGACGCCGGCGGCGCGTTGTTCGGACGGGATTGAAGAAACCTTGTTGTAAGCGCCGCGGAATTTGAAAGAGCCGGTCCGCTGCAAGGTCTCCGCCTTCAGAAAGACCCGCGCGCCAATCGCCTCATCCAGCACCGGCGTATTGATGAGCGGCGTCCTCACCGCAATGCCGGCGAGACGCTGGGTCGCCGCCTCAATATCAGCAGCGGTTGGTAGAATAGTATTGTCGATAGCGCCCATGTGTGAAGCGTAGCGCCGGGAAAGGACGCTGTCATGAGCGGGGTTGTGGAAGCCGTTTCGTTTTGCGAGCACAACATTCTCCGCTTATGCCCGCGAAAGCGGGCATCCAGTTCTTATGAGCGAAGTGCTGGATCCCCCCTTTTACGCGGGGATGAGCGGAGCTTGTTGCCTGCTCCCCCACAGATTCAATTTTCACACAGCTGACTTAGCCAACGCAGCGCGCGCCGGGCTTGCGTAGGTATCGCGCCAGGTAGGCGTGATCGCCCGTATTCCTTGCGGCGCCGGGTACGCCGTCTTCCTGCGAGTGCGACAGTAAGGCGACATCGCTTGACGCTTCCGCGTTTGCCCCTGACACTCGCGCCGAGGAGCCCCATGAATCTCGGAATTTCCGGCCGCAAGGCCATCGTTTGCGCATCGAGCCGCGGGCTCGGCAAAGCCTGCGCGCGCGCACTGGCGGAAGCCGGCTGCGAGGTGGTGATCAACGGGCGGGACGGCAAAAAGCTGGAAGCGGCCGCAGCCGAGCTTTCAAGTCTTACAGGCGTCAAGGTGATCCCAGTTGCCGCCGACGTCGCGACTGTTGAAGGTCAGAGCGCGCTGCTGGCCGCCTGTCCGCAGCCTGACATTCTGATCAATAACAATGCGGGACCGCCGATGCGGAACTTTCGTGAACTCACGCGTCAACAAATGATCGACGGCGTCATCGCCAACATGGTGGTGGCGGTCGAGCTTATCCAGAAAGTCGTCGATCCGATGTGCCAGCGCAAATTCGGTCGCATCGTGAACATCACCTCCGGCTCGGTGAAAATGCCGCTCGCTGGTCTCGATTTGTCATCGGGGGCGCGCGCCGGTCTGACGGCGTTCCTCGCCGGCGTCGCGCGCACGGTGGCCGACAAGAACGTAACGATCAACAATCTATTGCCTGGCGCTTTCGACACCGACCGCTTGCGCGGCGTCCTGAGCAAGACCGCCGAGCAGAAGGGCAAGAGTGTCACCCAAGTCGCCGCTGATCGCATCGCGACAATTCCAGCCAAGCGTTTTGGTAATCCGGACGAATTCGGTGCGGCGTGCGCCTTCCTGTGCTCCGCGCATGCCGGCTACATCACAGGCCAGAATTTGCTGATTGATGGCGGCACTTTCAACGGGGCGTTCTGAAACGGAGAGGCCGGCATCGCTGCCGGCCTCGAGCCCCGCCCCCGCCGTCACTAGTATTTAAGGAACGGACGTCTCGCGTCCGGCTCCAATGCGTCGAAGCGAACCACGACGGCAGCCGACAAAATATCGACATGCGCGTTTACGCTGCCAACGTAGGGGAGAGGAGGAATGCCAAGGGCGGGAATGCCAGGATTGAACCACGGATTGCCTGAACCCGCTGTAATGTTGATCGACGGGTCCTGCACCCAAATGTGCGAATAGGCGAGGTCGAAGTGCATGAACTTGGAGACCTGCCAGCTTGCGCCGACCGACGCCCAGATGCGGTTATTGTCCGGTATCAGCGGCATGCGGACGCGATCCGTGATTGGTGAAATTTCGTAGCCGATGCCGGTGCGCAGCGTCAGCCGCTCGTTCCACATATATTCGGCGCCGAGAGAGAAGAACCAGCCGTCCCTATACTGAAGCGGCAATGCCACGGGAACGCCAAGGAGGGTCGCGGGAGCACCGCTAGGCTGCAAAAATGTCACGTTGCCGATGCGGCTCCAGTTCGACCATTCCGCCGTACCCATGACCGTCCACCGCGGATCGAGGCGCTGGCGTATACCCAAGGATACGGTATCGGGAGCCTTGACCGTGGTATTGACGGCGCCAGGGGTGCTCAAGGGCGCCGGGGGCGTCGGGGGCAACCCCGTAGTGGTCCTTAGTGTAGCGTCAATCTTCTGGTCGATGCCCGAACGCCAGCCCAGGCCGATACTAGTTGTCGGCGTCGGCGTGAGCGTTATACCCGCCGTCGCGCCGTAACCCAACCCGTTGCCGTCGATGTCGAGGAACGCCCCCGGGGTCGGGCCAAGACCAAACCGCAGATCGGCAGACGCATACTGAATCTGGGCGCCGGCGCCGACGCTGATCCAATCGTTGAAGCGATACGCGAAGCTCGGTGCTGCGTTGTAGGTTCTCAGGGTGGTCGAGCCGGCGTAGGGACGGCCAGCCCAAGGATCAGGAAAGTTAGTCGACAGCCCCAACGGAGCGTTGATTGAAACGCCGAGCCAAAGGTCCGGAGTGACCTGATACGAGCCGTACCCGCTCGGAACGAGTCCCGCCGAACCGGTGTTGTTAGTGCCGCCAAAGCCGATGAGCGCACTGCCGGGCAAGGGAGTGTTCGATGCAAACGGGAAAATCCCGGTGAGATCATTTTCAAACTGGATGCCGGGAACCTGGGTCATGGTCGCCGGATTCCAGAACATCGAAGACAGCGCGCCGCCAGCGGCAACGCCGGCAAAAGATGAGCCCTGCCCGTAAGCACTCTGCTCGCGAATGGCGAAACCGCCGGCGTTGGCGGCCTGTGCGGATGCGATGACCCAAAATCCGAGCGCGGCGCCCGCGCGCAAGAAGCCGGCCCAACCCCAACGTGACATTGTCCCCCGCAAGCAATTCGCGCCTGTTGCGATCGTGACGGGAGATTGACCACTCGACAATAGCCATAGCCGTAAAAACCATTGGAATGACACGAATTAGAGCAAAAATAATGCGACTGTGGCCACTATGACACAGCGATTCTGCCGCGCTGCAGCAGTTCCAATTCGTGTGTTCGTCAAGAAGTTGGGCGGCATCGGGCAGGATCTCAGCGCGTACACAAGTTGAAGAGGTATAGGCGTCCTGTCACGCGCGCGAGATGTGCCAGGCTTCTGGAAATCACGCGGCGTGGAATTCCACTCCTATGTGCGCGTCGAATCGCCAGATCTGCCGCGAGCTGTCGTAGCTGACAACTAGCGCAAACTCGTCCGAAATGGCGACCTGGCTCGCGACTTCCGCCGAGGCTTTCGGTTGGCCACGTCGGCAGAACAGAGGGTTGCCCCCTGCCCGCGGCCATGCATGATGGCCCGGACCTGCCTTCCAATCCCAAGAAACAAACGCTCACGGGAGACTTTTCTATGAAGCTCGTCCGCTATGGCGCGCCCGGCCGCGAGAAACCCGGCATCATCGGTGACGATGGCAAGATCCGCGATCTGTCGCGCATCGTGAAGGACATCGACGGCGACATGCTGGCTTCGGGCGGCCTCGCGAAAATCAAAAAGGCCAATGTCAAGCGGATGAGGCCCGTCTCCGGCAAGCCGCGGCTCGGCCCCTGCATCGGCAAGGTGCGCCACTTCATCGCCATTGGACTCAACTATTCCGACCACGCTGCCGAGGGCGGCAATCCGATCCCGAAGGAACCGGTGATTTTCAACAAGGCGCCGAGCTGTATTTGCGGCCCCAACGACGACACCATGATTCCGAAGGACGCCACCAAACTCGACTGGGAAGTCGAGCTCGGCATTGTGATCGGCAAGCGTGTGCGCTATCTCACCCACGACAAGGCGAAGGACGCCATCGCCGGCTATTGTCTCGCCAACGACATATCCGAGCGCGCTTTTCAGATCGATCGCAGTGGCCAGTGGGTCAAGGGGAAAAGCTGCGAGACCTTTGGCCCGCTCGGACCCTGGTTCGTCAGCAAGGACGAGATCAAGGATCCACAGAACCTGAACATGTGGCTCGACGTTAATGGCGAGAAACGCCAACGCGGTAACACCAGGACCATGATCTTCAATTGCCAGCACCTGGTTTGGTACTGTTCGCAGTTCTTCGTGCTGGAGCCGGGTGATGTCATCATCACCGGCACGCCGTCGGGCGTCGGCCTCGGCATGAAGCCGGCGCCGATTTATCTCAAGGCCGGCGACGTGGTCACCCTCGGCGTTGAGGGGCTGGGCGAGCAGCGACAGAAGGTCGTGCCGTTCAAAGCGTGACGCTTTTTACCTCTTCAAAGCGACATCGCTAGCAAGCATGCTGTCCCCTTTTGACCCAAAGCGGCCGTCCGGCTGGCGGGACTGCAGTACGGACGAAATCGAATGTCTATCTGCGCGTTTCCCTGATCAGTCTGGCTTGGAACGCGCATTGTCTTTGACTACGATCAATACGCTCTTGTTGCAAAATATATCAAACTACGTTGGCCTAGTGCCTAGCAAACTCTCGTGAGGCCGTTTTGAGCGCATCGAGACCGACGGTCGCGGTCTTGGCGACGATGAATACCAAGGGCAAAGAAGCGCAGTTTGTCGCAGATGCACTCACGCGCGCGGGCGTGACGCCGTGGATCGTCGATCTATCCTTGAAGGCACACCGCGTTGACGATGCCGACATGGCGGGCGCAAGTGTGGCCGCGGCAGCCGGCGCATCATGGCAAACACTAACCGAGCAAACGCGCCAGGACGCTGCCGCGGTGATGATCAAAGGCGGCACCAAAATATTGATTGAGAAATTCTCCAAGGGTGGGATCGCCGGCGCCATCGGGCTCGGAGGAGCGAACGGAACCAATCTCGTCTGTTCGATTCTCCGAGCATTGCCGTACCTCATGCCCAAGGTGATGATCAGCACAGTCGCCGGTACGGCGGCCGTGCAGTGGTACGTCGCCGAGAGTGACATCGCCATGTACCCCTCGATCGGCGACGTTTCGCTCAACCGGATCACCAAATCGGTCATGGAGAACGCTGCGCTGGCGGTAGCGGCGGCAGTCAAGAACTTAGCTGCCAAAAAGCATGCCAAGGTAAAAAAAGCGCCGTTGGTCGCGGTCTCATCATTTGGCGGCACCGCCGCTTGCGTTGAGCGCGTGACCGAACGCCTGGAAGCCCTGGGCTACGAAGTCATCCTGTTCCACGCCTCTGGCGTCGGCGGCAAATCCCTCGAACGCCTTGCGGCGTCGGGCGAACTCATGGGCGTCATCGACGTAACAACGCATGAACTCACCGATCTGATCGTCGACGGCGTGTATTCCGCGGGCAACGGGCGGCTAACGGGCGCCGGCATGGCCGGTCTGCCGCAAGTGGTCGTGCCGGGAGCGATCGACCACGCCAATTTTTGGGTCGACCATGTGCCCGAGCACTATCGAAACCGCGAATTCTTTCAGTACAACGCACAGAATCTGCTCATGCGGACCAATGCGGAGGAGTTCAAAAAGCTGGGCTGCGAAATTGGCAACCGGCTCAATGCGGCCAAAGGGCCGGTGCGCGTTCTCGTGCCGCTCGAAGGCTTCAGCGAACACACCAAGCGCCGCGCGCACGATCTTGCGGGCAACGACAAGGGTCCGTGGAAGCGTCCGGAAGAGTATCGACTTTTCTTGGATTCCCTAAAAATGCAATTGAAGGCCGCACCTGTCGAGGAATTCGCGCTGCACGTCAACGACACCGTCTTCGCCGATGCCTGCGTGGATGCATTCGTCGAAATCGCAAAGACCTGATGCGGAAACTAATGGCAACGCGGACCAAGCCCAATCGCCTTGAGATTCCCATCAAGCGTCACCAAACCGACGTGCTGATCGTCGGCGGCGGTGCGGCCGGCACCATGGCTGCATTTGAATGCGCCGAAGCCGCCGTCGCCGTCATCCAGGTGACCAAGGGCCGCGCCACCAGCGGCACGACCACCGTGGCGCGCGGAGGATTTGCGGCAGCGATGGGCAAGAACGACAGCCCTGAGCTTCATCTCCAGGACATCCTCAAGCATGGCGGCGAGTTGATCGATCCCGAGCTCGCGCGCGTGTGGGTCTATGACATTATTGATCTGGTACACGATCTCGAATCCTGGGGAGCGGAGTTCGTGCGCGACGCGGACGGCCGACTCGACCTCAAGGCGTTTCCCAGCCACTCCAGAAATCGGGCCTGCCATCACTACGACACCACTGGCAACATGATCACCAAGGTGCTTTCGAAGAAGCTGCGCGCTGATACCCGCATTGAAAAACATTCGATAACGGCCATCGTTGATCTCATCAAACGGGATGGCCGTGTGGTCGGTGCCTGGGGTGTCGATTACCAAAACGGTGCGCTTGTCATCTACCATGCGCAGCAAATCATCCTATGCACCGGCGGTGGCAGTGGACTTTTCTATGTCAACGACAACCCGCCGCAGGTAACGGGTGACGGCTACGTCCTCGGCTTTCGTGCCGGCGCACCACTCATTGGCATCGAGATGATCGACTTCCAAGCGATGTGCTGTTCCCCCAAGGAACTCTTCGGTTTTGCGCCGCACCCCACCGGGTTCATCAACGCGGGCGCGGTGTTCAGAAACCGGGAAGGCGAGGAATTTCTCAATCGCTATTTCCCCGGTACGGCGGAACAATCGACCCGGTCGGAAATCATCCTCGCCATGGCCAAGGAAATCCACGCTGGGCGGGCCAGTTCGACCGGCGGAATTTTCATGGATGCGACCAAGGTTCCCATGGACGTCATCCAGAAGCAGATCCCGCATGTGTACAAAACCTGTCTGCACCGGCACATCGACATCAGCAAGACGCCGCTAGAAGTGGCGCCCGGAAGCCACACCTGGCTCGGTGGTCTCAAAATCGACGTCGACGGCAAGACCCCAGTCGATGGCCTTTTTGCCGCTGGCGAGACCGCCGGCGGCATCCATGGTGGCAACCGCATCGGCGGTTCGGCGCTGTCGGCCTCGCTAGTTTATGGCCGGCGTGCCGGCAGGAAGGCGGCAGCGCTCGTCAAGAACAAGCGGATAGATCTGGCCGAAGCAGAGGACGGCGCTATCCCCGAATCCGAACGCGCGTGGCTTGCAGACCTGATAAGCCGCGACCGTGGTCCCCTGCAATCTGACGTACGCACGGCTTGTCGCATGCTGGCGCACAACAAGCTGGGTCCGATCCGTGAAGAACGAACGCTTAGAGAGGCGCTCACCGAGTATGAGCGTATCGAGCGCGAAGACGTGCCTGCCATGCGGCTCGACGACAAGGCACACAACTCGGATAAGGTGCGGGGCGAGGAACTAGAGAGTGCTCTGTCCGTGCGCAATCTCGCGCTGCTGGGGCGGATTCTCGCCATTGCCTGTCTCAAGCGCGCCGAAAGCCGGGGCGCACATTTTCGGCTCGATTATCCGGAGACTGACGACGTACTTTGGCGCGTGGTCACACGCCTTCAATTGGGCACCAGAGACGCGCTTGAGTTTTACACCGATCCGATAAAGAACCCGGCTGCTTTTAGTGCACCCAGTGAGACCATCGCAACGAAATAGCGCAGTTTTTTCTTCTCGAATACACCCCACATAAACAACAACAGTAAAACAACCCTGCAGCAGCTGGAAAAAAGCCCCGAGATGGACCCCGGGGCCTTTTGTTGCCCGCCGCTGCTGTACTAGGCGGCCGCGCGGTTGACGATACTTTTCGCCAGATCGCGGAATTCGCCTCGGGTCAGCATCTTCTTGTTCTTGAGCGAGTACGCCTTGACTGCCGCCATGATCTTGAGCGCGTCCTCCTCGGACACCTGCATGCCGAGTTGTTGCAGCCAAATATTGACTGAGTCGATCCCGCTGCCTTTGCCCATCACCACTTCCGCCGGCGGCTGGCCGACGGCGCTCCAGCGGATCGGGAACAGCTCGGTGGCGTATTTCTCGCCGCAATTTTTGAACCAGCTGGCGATGATGCCGGACTCGATCTGATATAGCCCACTGCCGACGATGGCCTTGTTGGTCGGCACTACCACGCCAGTCAGGCGCTGCACCAGATTTGCGAGCGAGGTAAGCTTGGTGGTGTCGATGCCGACGTCGACATTATACATGGTCTTCAGCGCCATGACGATCTCTTCCATTGGCGCGTTGCCAGAGCGTTCACCGACCCCGAGCACGGTCGTGTGCATGACCTCGACGCCTTCGGCCAGCGCCATGATGGTGTTGGCCACGCCCATGCCGAAGTCCTGATGGAAGTGTGCTTCCAGGCGCTTCTTGATGCGCTTCTGCACCTCACGCACGAAGTAGCGCATGGCATGCGGCGACACCACGCCGAACGTATCGACCAGTGCGAGCGCGTCCATATGCCCGTCCTTGCCGACGCGTTCGATTAGATCGAGCGCCCACTTCAGTTCGGCGCGTGAGAAATCGATCGGGAAGAACACGACCTCGAGCCCATTGTCATGCGCGTATTTGGTTGCCTCGATCGAGGTCTCGATTGCTTTTTCCATCGGCCAGCGATAGGCGAGATCGACCATGTGCTTGCTGGATGGAATTTCCATCACCACGCCGTTGACGCCGGTGTCAATGGCGCGCTTGACGTCTTCCTTCATGCAGCGCGCGAACGAGAAAATCTGTGGCCCCAGATTGCGCTTGACGATCTCCTTGATCGCGTCGTTGTCGGACGGGGAGACGATCGGCATGCCGGCCTCGATCCGGTGCACGCCGGCCTCGGCCAACGCCTCGGCTATACGGATCTTCTCGTCCTTGCTCAGGATGACGCCGGTTTGCTGTTCGCCGTCGCGCAGGGTGACGTCATGAATTTTGATATTCTTGGCGAATTTGAAGTCCTTGGTGACTTCAGGCGCG
This sequence comes from Pseudolabrys sp., assembly GCA_049802775.1. GTDB lineage: Bacteria > Pseudomonadota > Alphaproteobacteria > Rhizobiales > Xanthobacteraceae > Pseudolabrys. Next base: position 13,404 of record JBARNC010000298.1, read on the forward strand.
TAATTCCATTCGCTGACGAACCAGTCATCCGTTTTCCAGGGTTGATTTGCCATTCGTTACTCCTCTCGCGTGGGGGTCTTTTGGGGTGATTATCGAGGCAATTTTCCCGGCCAGCCATGCCATGCGGCGCTATGCGAGGAAACGGTTTTTGACGTGGGCAGCATTGATATAAAGCAAGAACCTGGTCGATTTTCCCTGTCCAATAGGGGGTTTATTTATAAGGGGAATGGATCGCTTAGGCCACCGGATTGGTGAGTTCGCCGATCCCGGAAATGGAGATTTTCACCACGTCCCCGGGCACTAGGTAGCGCGCTGGATCAAAGCCGATGCCGACGCCGGCTGGCGTGCCCGTCGCGAGTAGGTCGCCCGGCTCCAGCGTAACATAGGCCGTGACCGTCTCGATAAATGACGGCACGTCAAAAATCATGTCGCGCAGCTTCGCGAACTGCCGGCGTTCCCCATTCACGAATGTGGCAAGCTCCTGGGCATCCGGTACGCCGAACTCATCGCGCGTCACAAGCCACGGCCCGACCGGGCAGAAACCGTCCAAGCTCTTGCCGAGAAACCATTGCTTGTGGCGCTGCTGCACGGCGCGCGCGGTGATATCGTTGACGATGGTGTAGGCGAAAACGCAATCGAACGCTTCGGCGCGCTTTATATTCTTGCAGCGTTTACCGATGACAACGCCGAGCTCGCCCTCGTAGTCCACGGTGTGGGTCGGGTCGGACGAGGCGGAGATCTTCTGGGACGGATCGGCGAGCGAGGAGGTGGACTTGGTGAAGATGACAGGATCGGCTGGAACTTCCTGCTTGTCGCCGGACTGATCGACGCCGCTTCGGGCGAACTCCTGGGCATGGTCATGATAATTCTTGCCGACGCAGATGACATTCTTCGCTAACGGCCCAACCGGCGCAGCAAGCTTGACGCCCTTGAGTGCGGCTGGCTCACCAGTTTCCGGAGGTGTCCCCTCACCGAGCAATCTGATGACATGGCGCAGATCGCGCACCGATGCGCGACCGATCGAAAATGGACGAAAGCTGTCGTTCTCAATGACGCCGAAAATCTTACCCTGCGGGCTATTGATGGCTGCAATGCGCATGATTCAGCGAGGACCTTTCCATAATGACCGATGAAGTTCGGGATGTGCTCAAGCCGCTAGCAAAGACGGCCCCCGGCTTCAAGGCATCAATGAACGGCCGGTGACACAAGGGCAAGACCAGGGACCACAGAACCTGAACATGTGGCTCGGCGTCAATGGCGAGAAGCCCCAGCGCGGCAATACGAAGACCATGATCTTCGGGCCGCGCGTACGCCTAAAGGCGAACTAAAAGACCGTACACGCGCCGACCACTCGGTGCGTCGGGCTGACCACAGCAGGCCGCAGCCGCCCCGGCAATGTTTTGCTTATATTTTGGTGTCCAGCGTTGGGCACAAGTCATAGGCGACCTCAGCCCGCCTTGCGACGCCGGGCTGCCGGCGTTGGCTTCCTGGTTTCTTCTTTCGCCGCCCTCTTGCCGGAAATCGAGAACAGCATCTCCTTCTGCCCTTCGATCCGTTTCTTTGAGCGTTTCGCCTGTTGCTTGCGACCTGGCTGCCGTTCTTCCTTTACGCTTCGCCGCAACGCGTCCATCAGATTGATGACCTTTGCAGGCGCCCGCTCCCTTGGCGCTTCGATCTTGATGCCCTTGGATTTCTTCTCAATGAGCCCTTTGAGCGCGGCTTCGTAATGATCTTCGAACTTCTCCGGTTCAAAGTGCCCGAATTTTGTTTCGACAATGTGCTTTGCCAAATCCATCATGTCCTTGCCGATCTTCAAATTCGGGATGTCATCAAAATATTCTTTCTCATCTCGAACCTCATAGGGATATCGTAACAGCGTTCCCATAATTCCTTTGCCGCGCGGCTGCATGGCGACGACGTGCTCCCGGCTTGTCAGCACGACACGGCCGAGCGCAACCATATTCATTTTCTCAATGATATCGCGGATGACGACGAATGCGTCCTGCCCTACTTTACCATCGGGAGCGATGTAGTACGGGCGGATATTATAGAGGTCGTCAATTTCAGACTTCAGGACAAATTTATCGATCTCGATTGTCTTCGTGCTCTCAAGCGCAATCGATTCAAGCTCGTCGTCGTCAATCTCAATGTATTGGCCCTTGGCTATTTGGTAGCCTTTGATGATATTTTCCGAATCCACTTCTTCGCCCGTGTCCTCGTCGATCTTGCGATAACGGATCCGGTTGCCCGTTTCTTTGTTAATTTGATTGAAGCTGACCTTCTCGCGCTCACTCGTGGCGGGAAAAAGCTGAATGGGGCAAGACACGAGTGAAAGACGCAGAAAGCCCTTCCAATATGCGCGCGGGGCCATGAGCAACTCCTACACAACGAGACAGACCACTATTGTAGTCGTTCGAGGCCAACCTTGCAGCGCCGCGGGCCGCCTCTGTTCTCAGTCCGTTCCACGAAATGCGCGCACAGTAAACTACCTCTGACCGTCTGACCCCAACGGCTGTCCCGGAGTTTTATAGCGGCTGTCCATGGGCTGCCACTAATACGAGGTCAGCAAGTCGATTTTCCTGTTGGCCAGGATCAGACGCTTGGCCAAGAGGACGGCGAGATTGCGGATAATGCGCTCCCCGATCTCCGGGTGTTGCTCGCGAAATCTCGCATACGCATCCAGCGGTAGCTCAAAGCACTGAACTAATGAATCGGCCCAGACGTCGGCGGACCTGTGGTCTTCGAGCAACGCCATCTCTCCGAACACCATGCCTGCAACGAGCGTCGCGAGACGGGCGCCATTCGGCAGCTTGACGCTGACCATGCCGCTCTGCAGAAAAAATAGAGACGATGCCTGTTCGCCGGCTCCGAGGATGCGTTGCCCAGATGAATATGTTCGCGGTGCCATAAGAGTGGCGAGCGCCTCGATCTCAGCGTCCGTCAAGCCAGCGACCAGCTGCTGCTCGCGCATCATGGTCGGATCGTTCAATCGCCCATATCCACCGTAACGATAGATGATCTGATCTTCGGCCCACTCGATAGCGTCATCTAGCGTTGTGAACTTTCGCAGCTTCAACAGCGGCTCGGTGAATTGGTGGATTGCAGCGCCGACCGGGGATCGCGAGTCCATGCCACACAAAATCACTGTCGTATCGACTGCAATGAGATCGTTCAGACTGTCCGCGAGCAGTCGCGCAGCTGCTTTGGTGATTGAAGGAACGCGACGGAAGTCAAGGATGACAAACTGGGATTGTCGTGCTTGCGCAAGGCGTCGCGACAGAAATTCGATAGTACCGAAGGTGAGTCCTCCGGTCAGCTCATAAACGCGACACTGTTTGTAATGCTTATCGAGAATTTCTTGCTCATGTGGCTGGCGGTTGCGGCGCGATGAGACCCCGCCGATATCGTATTCGGCGGCAATGCCGTTTCTGACATCGCCGCTGCGGTTGAACACATGCAGGTCGAAGCGCGATGACAACGCCGAACATACCTCGAGGCCGCGCACGCTGTTGCCATGGTTGTCGAGCAACGGAGAGTAGGTACCGAGGCCAAGCTGCGAAGGGAGTGCCGCGACGATGCCCCCGCCTACGCCGCTTTTTGCCGGGATGCCGACGCGGTAGATCCATTCGCCCGCATAATCGTACATGCCTGAACTCGCCATCACTGACAGCGTGCGCGCAACGACATACGGACTAACGACTTGATCGCCAGTGATGGGGTTTATGCCACGGTTGGCGAGCGTGGCCGCCATGATGGCAATGTCCCGTGCGGTTACCAGGACCGAGCACTGGCGGAAATAGACATCCAGAACGCCATCGACATCGCCCTTAATCACATCATAGTTGCGCAAAAGATAGGCAATTGCACGATTGCGATCACCAGTCTTGCGCTCCGAGGCGAACACCGCCTCGTCCACGCCCAACTCTCGACCCGCGAACCGGCCGAGCGTTGCAAGGATACGGTCGAATGCACCAATGCCCTCCGCATCGTAGATCAGGCCCGAGCAGGCAATGGCGCCCGCATTGACCATCGGATTGAACGGACGATTGTCCGCCCGGAGACGTATCGAATTGAAAGCATCCCCGCTTGGCTCGACCCCAATGAGACTTTCCACACGTTTCGCTCCGATTGTCTCAAGAGCAAGCGCAAAAACGAAGGCTTTGGAGATCGATTGTATCGTGAAAGCCACGGCGCTATCGCCGACCTCATAAACATACCCATCAGTGGTGGCGACGCAGATGCCGAAATGATCTGGATCAGCTTTGGCGAGTTCAGGAATATAGTTGGCGACGGCGCCGCTGTTGTCGCCTGCAATTTCGCCATGACAAAGGTCCAGAAACCGGGACAGCGGCGGCCGAATAGCCGCACCACTTCCATCGCTGCGTGCGCCCGATCCTGAAGGCAATCCCGTCCGCGCATCCATTACTTCACCTCCTGGACCGAAGGCGAAGCAAGCCTCGTGCCGTCCTAAAAGCGATTGGGGCCTCGAGAATGCGGCACATTATCGCGCACGCGTGCCGGGAGGGGGCCAGTTTGGGCTTTGCCTTACTGCTGCAGCCTATAGACCGCTCCCAGCGCGTCGTTTGTGTGTAGCCGCTACGCTTCTGCCCAAACGGCTGCACGAGCGGTCAACGCGGCGAATATGCTGGTGGTGCCATAAGCGCCAAGAACCTTTCTTGACCGAAATCAATGCCGCCGGCTTGGAAACATGAAAGAGGGCCGCGCGGGATTTAGTATGCTGACGCGGGATTTAGTACACTGATATGTGATCTCTTTCATAGACCCCAATTCGGATTAAATCGGTGGCCCAGGATCAAAAACCTCCGTCCAGCCGCGATCAGGATACTACGCGGTTTATCGAAATCGCGATCCGGCTCGGGGCTCTCGGTCTTCTTCTTTACTGGTCTTTGATCCTTGTCCGTCCGTTTATTTCCATTGTGATCTGGAGCGTCGTTCTAACGGTTGCGCTTTATCCTGTTTTCGAATGGACGGCGTTTCGACTTGGCGAGCGCCGTCGATTGGCAGCGGTGCTGATCACATTATTGAGCTTACTGATTGTCATTGGGCCCGCGACGTGGCTCGCATTGGGGCTGGTCGATAGCCTTCGAATGATTTCCGAGCGACTTGATTTTTCAACGCTGTCGATACCTCCACCATCAACATCGGTGAAAGGTTGGCCGCTCATTGGAGAGCCGATCTATCAATTTTGGGATCTTGCATCGAACAACTTCCGAGCCGCGGTCGCCAAACTCATGCCCCAGCTAAAACCACTCGGCAGCAACTTGCTTCGCATTGGCGCGGATACTGGCCTCGGTATCATCAAGTTCCTTGTTTCGATCATTATCGCCGGATTTCTATTTTCGCCGGCGCCAATGCTTGCTGACGCCGTCAAGAAGTTTTCGCGGCGACTCAATCCGACGCGAGGCGAGGAATTTGTCATTCAAGCCGGAGCAACCATCCGGGCGGTGTCACGTGGCGTAATCGGCATTTCGGTTCTGCAAGCCTTGCTTGCGGGTATCGGGCTGATGGTTGCCGGAATTCCTCAAGCTAGTTTGATTGCTTTTGGCGTTTTGATTTTTGGAATCATCCAGATCGGCCCGTCAATTATTTTGATCCCCATTATCATTTGGGCCTGGACGTTCATGGAGACGTCATTAGCGCTGTTGTTCACGGCCTACATGGTACCAGTCAATTTAATCGACAACTTTCTGAGGCCCATCGTGATGGGCCGAGGACTAAAAACTCCGATGCTGGTGATTTTGGTCGGTGTTATCGGTGGTACTCTCGCTTATGGCATTACCGGACTTTTCCTTGGCCCCATCGTGCTCGCAGTCATATGGGAGCTCTTGGTCGCGTGGATACGGGAACGCGACGAAACAAAGATGCGGGAGTGAGCCAGCGCATGTTGCTCTACGGTCACGTCATCGCTGATACCAGACGTGGGCCATATTTCTCCAGCGCCGCAATTGCATCCTGCAATAGCGCGCGAATACCGGTGGTAAGACGCGATCTGCTCCACGCCTTTTTTCACAAATTCTCATCCGAACGTGGCGATAGCCCTCCTTTGCGGGCGCAACCGTAGTCTTCGCACAGATGGGAAAGGTCGCCCTCACACGGATGACCGGTGATTGGGCAGCGGACTGGCCGCTCGCTGGCTGACAGAGCCGTAGCAAGGAACCATGGATTGTTCCAAACAAGTTGTCTCAACGCCGCCTCCGTGCTTAACAGTCAGTCAATGCAGCCATCGGCCCGATGACGGCACCTCGGTGACCTTCGTTATCGGGAACCCGGCCAACCGGGAGTGCTTGCGCACCAAGGCTTCGCTTTCGGCAAGGCAGGTGCAAAACGTCCTGTCAGCCGCGATGACGTTGTGAGCTGCCCATGGTGCAGGCTGCCGACATTCGGTAGGTGAAGTTCGATCAAATAGCGTTTCATGGTTTTCGCCTGCAGCCCTCACATCAGGATTCGTCGGACGACAACAGGTCCGTACCTTTCAATCACGCGGCGAGCCTGCTGGCGCCGCCGAGGCACTCATCGCTTCGTAATGACGACCTCCAGATACTCGCTGGGCACGACCATGGTGCCGTCGCCGGTCTTGTTCATGCGCGCGATCAGGTCGTACAGGTCTTTCTCCAGACGCGTCTGCTGGGGCACCTCGAGCGCCGAGAACACCTTGAGCATCGGACCATAGTAGGTTCTGAACACCTCAACGAAGTGTTCCGCTGACCGATAGCGAAAATTGAAGTGGCGCGGCTCGGTCTTGATCCAGGTCGAGGCTGGCCCGAACATTTCGGTCAGACACGCGCGCGTGCCCCAGAGCAAGGGAGATTTCGCGGCCGCCGGAGGCGGCAGATATTTGCCCAGCGTCTTGAATATTTGTCCGATGAAGCCGTCCGGGGTCCAGTTCGTGAGACCGATCTGGCCGCCGGATTTGCAGACGCGCAGGAGCTCGGCGGCAGCCTTGTCCTGATTGGGCGTGAACATCACGCCGAAGGTCGAGACGACAACGTCGAAGCTGCCATCGGCAAACGGCAACGCCTCAGCATCGGCCTCCTTGAATTCGATGGACAGGCCTTCGGCCAAAGCGCGGGCACGGCCGCGCTCCAGCAGACTCGCCACATAGTCCGTCGAAACGACGTTGCACCACCGCCGCGCGGCGGCCAGACTGACCATTCCGTTGCCGGCGGCCACGTCGAGAACTTTGCGGCCCGCGCCGAGATCGAGAGCTTCGCAAAGCTCCTCACCAACAATTTGCAGGGTCGTGCCCACTACGGCGTAGTTACCCGAGGACCAGGCCGCCTGTTGCCGGGCCTTTATGACGGCGAGATCAGGCGATGTGGTGGGCGCCTCTTGCCTGGCGGGTTTGACGGCGGTTGCAGTTGCGGTGGGCATCAAATGTCTCCTGTCCAATTTCCAACACGATTGAGATATGAGGATGCCGCCAATTCACCCGGAAGACTTTGCCCGGAGCTTGATTTGTCCTTGAGACGACCTTGATTATTTCCTGAGACCAAACTTGCTGCGCTGTTGGGGGCGCCACGTGCAATTTCTCTTTGGCGATCATACGCTTGACGACGAACTACGCGAGTTGCGCCGCGGCCAGGAACATGTTGCCGTCGAGCCACAGGTCTTCGATCTGCTGATTTATCTGGTGCAGAATCGGGACCGCGTCGTCAGCAAGGACGATCTCATCGCGTCGGTCTGGGGCGGGCGGATCGTTTCCGATTCGACCCTGACCAGTCGCATCAATGCTGCCCGCAAGGCGGTGGGCGACAGCGGTGGGAAGCAGAAACTGATCCGCACTATTGCTCGCAAGGGTCTTCGTTTCATCGGCGACGTGCACATCCGGCCAATGGGTCTCGAAGCGCAGGCCGACATGTATGAGCCGTCGCGTCCGGCCCTGCCACTGCCGGATCGGCCGGCCATCGCTGTGCTTCCCTTCGTCAACATGAGTGGCGATCCGGAGCAGGAGTATTTTTCCGACGGCATCAGTGAAGACATCATTACCGCGCTGTCCAAGCTGCGCTGGTTCTTCGTGATCGCACGCAACTCCTCGTTCACGTACAAAGGCAAGACCGTCCATATGAAGCAGATCGCCGAGGAGCTCGGCGTCGGCTATGTGGTCGAGGGCAGCGTGCGCAAAGGTGGCGAATACGTCCGCATCACCGCGCAACTCAACGACGTCGCAACCGGCAGTCACATCTGGGCGGAGCGCTATGATCGCGCCATCGCCGACGTCTTCGCGGTACAGGATGAGATCACCGAGGCCATCGTTGCCGCGATCGAGCCGCAGCTCTACGCCGCGGAAAACTTCCGCGCTCAGCGCAAACCGCCCGACAGCATGGATGCATGGGATCTTGTGATGCGCGCGCTGTCACATTATTGGCGGGTGACGCGACAGGATAACGTCGTCGCCCAAGCTCTGCTTGAGAAGGCGATCGCGATCGACCCCAACTACGGACAGGCGCTCGGCGTGCTTGCTGCCAGCCAGACCTTCAGCGCGCACATGGGCTGGGCAGACATGGCGGCGGTTGTGCCGACTGCCGAGCGTGCGGCTCTTGCGGCTATCCGGGCCGACAGCGAAGACCCTTGGGCACACTACGCGCTGGGCAATGTCTATCTGTTCACGCGTCGCTTCGACGACTCGCTGGCCGAATTCGAACTGGCGCTTCAGCTCAATCCTAACTTCTCGCTAGCGCAGGGTTATTATGGCCTCGCTTTGTCTTATTGTGGGCGCTGGGAAGAGGCCGACCTGGCTGCACGCCGAGCGCTGCGGCTCAGTCCGCGCGATCCATTTTCGGCGATTTATTGCGGCATTGCCGCCTACTCCCAGTTCGTCGGGCACCACTATGACGAGGCGATACGGCTGGCGCGCGAAGCCATTCGCCAGCGCGTTGATTTCGTCGGCGGCTACAGGGTGCTCACCGCCGCCGCCGGCATGGCCGGGCAGACAGACGCCGGTAAAGCCGCACTGCTAGAGCTACGCCGCGCGCAGCCCAATATCTCTTTGGACTGGGTCGCAAACCAGATGCCGTTTCAACATGACGCCGACCGGACGCACTATCTGGAAGGCTTCCGCCGCGCCGGCATGGAATGATCACGTCTGCAGAGGTGTCAATCTGACAGCGATCCCAAGCCGTACATAATTCTTAATACCGGATTCAGTTGCAAGCCTATCCGATCGAACCAACCCTTGAACACGGCGACGACCTGTCCACTGCGGTAAATCTGCGCAAGTCCGGTATTCACTGCGAGCCGGAGAGCCCAATCGCCACGAGGCAATGCGATTGCATATGGCTCGACCGACAAATCATCCGGCAGCATGATGAAGGCATCCGGATTGTTGATGCGAGCGCCGACCAATAATAGCTTGTCGCTCGCGAAACCATCGACCTTGCCCGCTTCCAACATCGCGATGGCCTCAGGGCCGTCTTTCACAGAGACAACAGTCGCTTCAATCTTTTGCAGTTTCAGCTGCGAGATGATGGCCTGCTCGTTCGTCGTACCGGATGCGACGGCAATTCTTTTGCCAGCCATATCGGCAAAGGTGCGGATGTTGGAGGCCTTCGTAACGACCATGCCGGTACTTTCGACGAAGACGAAATTCGAAAAATCGACCTCCTTCATGCGACCCAGCGTGACCGTGCTTGAACCACATTCCATGTCGGCCTTGCCACTGGCCACGGCCGAAAACCGCGTCTGCAGAGTTACGGGCACCCACTCGATCTTGAGAGTACCGACTCCAAGCTGCTGCTCGATGGAGCTCACCACGATTTTGCAGAGATCGATTGTGAAGCCTACTGGTTCATTTTTTTCATTAACGAAAGAAAATGGCCTGGCATCCGCCCGGTAGGCTATCTTTACCTTCTTCGTGCTCGCGATGGATTTCAGACGGCTATTGGATGGGACCTGGGTCTGCGCAGAGGCAGCCGTCACGGATAATATAGTCAGCAGTGCAGCGATCAGCCGGAACATGATTGTCACCGAATGTTGGAGAGCTGTTGCCAGTGTCAGAGGTTTCGAAAATTCTTGGCAGGCAGCAAGCCCGCGCTCAAGCTTCGATAGGCCCAATTGTGCGGGAGAAATTGATCTAGATCAATGCACTTAATGCGTGAGCCAAAGATTGACGCGCCTAGTCTTCGTGGCGGTGACGAGAGTCACAAGCAATCTGACCCAGGTGCCCTTGCGCCCGTCGCCGTGGCGCGGCGAGGCGAACGAGGTCCTATTGTGATAGTCTTGTACCTCACCTAGTCGCCAAGCTCTGGGCATGAATATTCTTCGTCTCTACGGACGTGTTCTGTCGCTGCTCGGCTCCGAGAGCGTATTGGCGTGGGTATTGGCCCTGGCAAACGTGGCACTGGCCTCGGCGCAGTTTGCCGAACCGGTGTTGCTCGGTCGGATTATCGACACGCTGACCGGAGCGCAGGCGCACGGTGAACTGCCACAGTGGTCAAGATTGGCAATGCTGCTCGCTGCCTGGGCCGGCTTCGGACTGTTTACCATTGCCTGCGGGACGCTGATTGCTCTTTACGCAGATCGCCTCGCGCATCGGCGTCGCCACGTCGTTCTGACCGGTTATTTCGAGCACGTACTGCAGCTTCCCCTCTCCTATCACGGCAACACTCACTCCGGCCGCCTGATGAAAATGATGCTGCAAGGCACCGAGGCGCTGTGGGGACTGTGGGTCGGATTTTTCCGTGACAACCTTTCATCGCTCATCTCGCTACTCGTCCTGCTGCCGATCTCGCTCTTTGTAAATTGGCGTCTCGCATCGCTGCTGATTATTCTATGTGTCGTGTTCGCGGCTTTGACGGCGCTAATCGTACGCAAAACCGAAACTTTGCAAAGCTCTGTCGAACGTCACTACTCCGATCTTGCTGAGCGCGCGTCCGACACGCTGGGCAACATCGCGCTGGTGCAAAGTTTTTCCCGCCTTGAAGCCGAAGTGGCCGAGCTGCGTCTTGTTGTCGAGCGTTTGCTGTCCGCACAAATGCCGGTTCTTTCCTGGTGGGCGCTCGCCAACGTGCTGACGCGGACCGCGACCACGTTAACTGTGCTGGCGATCATCATTCTCGGGACTTTCCTGACCATCAACGGCCAGGCAACGGTCGGGGAAATGGTTACTTTTATGAACTTCGCCGGGCTCATCATCGCACGGCTGGAGCGCAGCGTGGGCTTCATCAATACAGTGGTGTCGGACGCGCCGCGTTTGCGCGAATTCTTCCAGGTATGGGACACCGTTCCGTCCATTCGCGATCGGCGCGGCGCGGTCGATCCCGGCAGGTTGCGCGGTCTCGTCGAGTTCAAGCACGTTTCCTTCTCGTATGACGGCAAGCGGATGGCTGTAGAGGATTTGAACCTCAAGGCAATGCCGGGCGAAACGATCGCCCTCGTTGGCGCCACCGGTGCAGGAAAGTCAACCGCGATCGCACTGCTTCATCGCGCTTTCGATCCGCAGTCTGGCCAAATAGAAATTGACGGCACCGACATCCGCAACTTCAAACTTTCGGCCTTGCGCCGCAATATCGGTGTGGTGTTTCAAGAGGCGCTGTTGTTCAATCGTTCAATCTCTGAAAATTTGCGGGTCGGGAAGTCTGATGCAACGGAAGCGGAGATGCGCGATGCGGTCGAGCGCGCGCAAGCTCTGGAGTTCATCAAGCGTAAATTTAAAGGTTTGGAGGATAATGTCGGCGAGCGGGGCCGATCGCTATCCGGCGGCGAGCGTCAACGATTGTCGATTGCACGCGCGCTTCTGAAGAACCCGCCGATCCTCATTCTCGATGAGGCCACGAGCGCTCTCGACTCCGACACCGAGGCGAAGGTCATGCGCGCGCTCGACGAGGTGATGAAAGGGCGGACAACCTTCGTCATTGCCCATCGATTGTCGACGGTGCGCAAGGCGTCTCGTATCCTCGTCTTCGATGCCGGAAGGATTGTCGAGGCTGGAACATTCGACAAACTCATAAAGGCCGGCGGCCGCTTTGCCCGCCTCGCCCAACAGCAATTTATTTCGGCCGAGCCGATCGGTTTTCCGGTTGCGGCGGACTGAGGGTCACTTTCGACCAGTAGAAGGCGGACAACTCCGCTAAATCAAGTAGATCCGATCCGGTAGTTCGCTGCGGCTCGACGCTGTAGGAGGAAAGTGCCTTGCGAGTTCCTCGCCGCACATTTCTATAGCAGCAATGAACCCGTCAGCGATGAGGCCGTTGCGTGTGTGTGCAATCAGCGCATCCACCACCGCCTGCCATCTGGCTTGAGGAACGCGTGCAGCGATTTCGGGGCCGGCAACAATGCGTGCATAGCGTTCCGCGAGCGAAACGAAAATCAATATTCCAGACTGATTTTTGTTATTCGCAAGTCCACGGCTGGTGAATTGCTCCATGGCAACACGATAAGCTATCGTGCGACGCGCCTTGTGTGGAATAAGCGCGACACGTACGCGCGGCAGGCAAAGCAAAAATAACAGCGCAAAGAATACGATCGCCTGCAGCAATAGAATTCGGTAAACCGTCATCGCAGTGAAGATCGTAAGCAACCAGGGCACCACCAACGCGGCTACCGCCGCGATAAAAATCGGCAACCCGGTCGCATGGGATGACGTCTCCGCCAGTACGCAGACGATTTCGCCTGAAGTTTTTGCCTCGGCAGAACGGATGGCGCTCGCGATCCGGGCCCGGTCTTCTTTCGAAATGTTCATTACCAGCTCCCCGAAGCACCACCGCCGCCGGACGACCCGCCACCTCCGGAAAAGCCGCCGGAACCACCCGAATATCCGCCGCCACTCGATCTGCCGGAACTAACAAGGATATTGAGCACCGTGTTCAGGAACAACCAGCGAAAGGTAGGCGAAGCGATAAGCAGTGCGACAAGAACGATGAACGCGGCGAGGAGAAGCCAGCTCGCTGGATCGGTCGTCTGCTGATTGTCGAGCCGTAGCGACGGCCGTTTCTGCCATTCCGAAGAATCGGTGGTCAAAACCGTGATGATGTCATCGACGCCACGTGAAATGCCGCCGCTGAAATCGCCGGCTTTGAAGTGTGGCGTAATAGCGTTAGCAATAATTACTTTCGACAGGGCATCGGTCAGCGTGCCTTCGAGTCCGTATCCGACCTCGATGCGGACTCGCCGCTCGTTCGGCGCAACAAGCAGAAGTACACCATTGTTTTTGGTTTTCTCGCCGAGCTTCCAGTTTCGGAACAATTCGTTGGCATACGGTTCGATGTCCTGGCCTTCAAGCGAGCCAATCGTGGCAACTGCAATCTGGATGCCGGATTTCGCTTCAAGTTCGGCGAGCTTTTCCTCAATCGCGCTACGCGTCGCAGGCTGAATGATGTTAGCTTGATCGACGACGCGGCCTGAGAGGACAGGAAAATTAAGTGCAAAGCTGGTGGCGATTGCAAATAACAACGCCGCAATAGTGGCAGCCAGGCATGCTCCTCCTCTCCCACCAAGGGCAGAAGGGATACGGCCCGCAGTCATCTTGATACCCTTATGCCGCGCCGGCTTGTCAGAATTTTACTGTTGGCGGCTTGTCCGCATTCTCGCTGGCGGTAAATTCCGCCATCGGCTTGTTGCCGCGGAAGAACGTATTGGCCCAGAGGACGCCGGGGAACGTCCGGAGCTCTGTGTTATAGAGGCGCACCGCCTCGATGTAGTCGCGTCGAGCGACCGCAATGCGGTTCTCAGTACCCTCGAGCTGCGACTGAAGTGCGAGGAAGTTCTGATTGGACTTGAGGTCGGGATAGTTTTCGCTCACGGCAATGAGCCGACCGAGCGCGCCGGAAAGCTGGTTTTGCGCGTCCTGGAACTGCTTGACCTTCGCAGGATCGGTCAGCTGCGAAGCGTCCACCTTTATCTGTGTTGCCTTTGCGCGCGCTTCGATAACCGCCGTGAGGACTTCTCTCTCCTGCTTGGCATAACCCTGAACGGTAGCCACCAAATTTGGAATGAGATCGGCCCGGCGCTGATAGTTGTTCTGTACGTCGCCCCATTTCGCCTTGGCCTGCTCCTCGAGAGTCGGGATGGTGTTATAGCCACACCCGGCGACTGTCAGTCCCATGAGAACGGCGATGCCAATATTACGAATCTGCGCGATCGATATCGTCATGAAGGCCCCCTGATTAAATTGAGAAAAAGCGGCTTTGATTTTATCGCACCAATCCGCGTCAACGTCAGATTCCAGACCCAATTTACCGAAAGCAGCTTCGCATAAACAGCCAGCAGCATGCACCCGTAATAAGCGCTGGCTGCAAACTCGCTCAGCACAGGCTAGCGCTGGCCAGCCCCGGGATCGGATATCACCCGTGCGGCAACGAGCCGGTGCCAGATGAAGAGGACGACCACGGCACCCACGGTGGCGGCAATAAAGCCCGCACCCTGGTCAGGCCGGTACCAGCCGATCGCTTGGCCGATCCAGGTTGCAAGGAATGCGCCGGCAATACCGAGGACCGTGGTGAGTATGAAGCCCGAGGGATTGTTTGGTCCTGGCGAGAGCCAACGCGCAATAAGTCCCGCCACTAGTCCAATCAGAATAATCCAAATGATGCCCATGCTCGCTCCCGTTTCCTAATGGCGAGACCGCTCGACAGACGATGCCTGCACTGCTCCGTTCGTACAAGAACCCTCACATGCATCAGAGCATGCGGTGGGCCTCCTGCTCGGTAGGCAACCGTCCTTGAGGCGTCAACTGGTCGACCACCTGAGGCAAATATTCGCTGAGACCGTGAAGCAAATCATCGCGCGACATGCCGGTTTGCGCGACAAGTGCGTTGATCTTGTCTGATCCGAGGGCGCTCGCCAAGTCATTCGGTGAGATTGACTTGTTGGGTCCGGTGCCGACCCACGAATTGACGGCATCGCTCTGGCCGCTTTGCTGAAACTGCTTGAGCAGGTCGTTCAAGCCGCTGCTCAGGATACTTCCTGCCGCGCCCCCTGCGAGCAGCCCGCCGAGGCTGCCGCTCAGCAGATCGCCCAGTCCACTACCGCCGCCCGGCAAGTTGGCGTTGATGGCGGTACCGCTGGGCGGTACGCGAGGATTCGGTGGATTCGCTGGAGCAGCAGACGGTTGATTGCCCGTAATACCCTTCACTGCCTTGTATGCGAGCAGACCGAGAATTGCCATGGTAATGGGCGACATTCCTCCGCTGCCGCTGCCGCTGCTCGGGTCGCGTTGTCCACGCGGTCCATTCTGCATGCCATTGAGAACATCGATCAGGCCCATGTATCGCCTCCCGTTGAATTTGAATAGATTTTGAAGCTATGATGCTGCGGTGACGACAGCATGGCGGACCGCTGCCGCCCCCGCCTGCTCGCGCAGTTTTGATCTCTCATAAAAATGAGAGCAGAAAATTTGCTACACTAAAGACTAAGTGTGGAGGTATCAACGTAAGCGCATTGCAGTCACAACCAGAACGGGAGACGTGTCATGAGCATTTTTGGAAGCATTATGGGCGCGATTTTCGGTCATGGCTCCGCTCAGGCGAGCGCCTCACCCACAGCAGCGCCAGCCGCGCCACCAACACAAACCGTTGACGTTGCCGCTATCGTCGACAAAGCGGCAGCCGCCACGGGCGAAAAGCTCACCTGGCGAACTTCCATTGTCGACTTGATGAAGGCTCTCAATCTCGACAGCAGCCTGACCGCGCGAAAGCAACTCGCGAGCGAGCTGAAATACACCGGCGACACCAATGACTCTGCGACCATGAATGTGTGGTTGCACAAGCAAATCATGACGAAGCTTGCCGCCAATGGTGGAAAACTGCCGGCCGATATCAAGACAACTTAACTTCCAATTGGAAAAGTGGGGAGACAACCATGTCTGGCGTTCTCATCAACCTCATTGTGCAAATCATTGCTGGCGCAATCGGTGGCAATGTGGCCGGTGGGGCATCGAAGGATCTCAGTCTCGGAACGGCTGGCAACACGATCGCTGGCGCAATCGGCGGCGGTGTTGGCGGACAGATTCTCGGGGCATTCATCCCGTTGCTCGCCAACACCGCTAGCACGATTGACATCGGTGCGCTTGTCGGTCAGGCCGCGGGTGGCGGCGTGGCCGGCGCGATCCTGACGGCGGTCGTTGGGTTGATCAAAAACCGGATGGCCGCCTAGAACTCGGTTAGCGGCAGTCCGCTGGCCTTGAGCCTGCGGACCGTAATGCTCTGCGATTACCCCTGCATGCCCACTGAAACGTCGTTGGCAACGTCGCTTAGCTACTCGATCGAAAATATCACCGATGTCTCGAACAGTACTGTGAAAACCGGCCAGGTCGCCTCGACCGTTCTCACTGCGGCGGGCGAATTGGCGGACCAATCCCACCTGTTGCGGCAGGAAGTCGAGCGCTATCTGGCGCAGCTTCGTGTGGCTTCATAACGGCCACAAAATCGTCCCCGCGGTCCCCGCGTCGCTGCCCTGAAATCCAGTAACGCGGCCACACGCGGCGCCGACAATCCCGGCAAGAGAAAGCCGTGTATAATCGCCTAGCCCGACGGGACGAGCGCCCGACACTGATGGGCCATTTGGAGGAATTCATGCGCGCGGCGCTTTGCATATTTATTGTCCTGTTCGGCTTCACAAGTGCCGGCTCCGCCGCCGAAGACGACAAAGGCAAAAAGCAGAAAGAGAATCCGATTCAGCTGCCGTCGCTTGATTTCAGTGGCTATTCAGGCAGATTCACCGCCGACCAATCAAGGATCTGGGAAACGCAAGATCCGTCCAGCCAATATCAAGCCCGACAAGCTGTGAGCCAACCGTATTTTGGGCTGAGACTTTCACGGCCGCTAGAATAATTGAGCCGAACGGCCAGTCTGATAACTAACGACAAGCTTGAATAAGCGGGCGGTTATAAACGGGCAATTAGAAACACCAGCGTTATGAAGCCGCAGAGCGCCACACCGGCGAGCAGGATTGACCATTCTGACGGCTTCATCGCACACACCCTGCCCTCACTGACCACGTAGGCGAGCATCGCGGATACTTTCTGCATTTTTGCCTCCACTCCAAAGGCAATGCGATTTCTTGATGACAATTTGGGGCAAAACGGATTGACACACTGTGATGCGCGTCACCAAATTCGCGATTTTTGTGGGCAAATAGCCCCGCCGCGACCCTTACCGGGCTTCCCCCGCGCCGGCAGACTTGAACCATTGGGTCGCCGTTCGTCACGAACGTGCGGCTCTTTTTTTCGAATCGCTCAGACCCCCCGGGGCATGTCGCCCGGGCGGTCTGTTTTCCGATTTGGTCGTTCAGGTAATTAAGGGGTGTAGGCGAATTAACGCATCGACAGGGTCATTCCGCTGAGGTTGAGGGACGCCTCAAGGCCAACCTGCCGTCCACGCACTTCCAGAACAACGCCGTTCGCATTCTGGAGGCGTGCGGCCGTGGCCCCGCCGGCAACCGCAACACCGGCACCAACGGCCGTATAGGTACCCACGATGTCCTGGGGCCTATGCAGGTTATACGCCCGGCCGACCAGATCGGCGCTAGCCGCACCGAATGTGCCGACACTAAGCCCACCGACGCTCAGCGGATAGGATTTGCCGTGAAAGTTCAATATACCCGTTCCGCCGCCGACTCCGACGATGAAGCCGGCCTTGCTTACACGAAAACGGACTGAACCCGTATCCGCGTATGCCGGCAACGCCACTGCAAACAGCATGACTGCAGCCATCAGAGCCACCGCGCTATACTTCATTGCTCGAAAAATACCCGACATGATCGTCTCCCAAAATTATTACAATGAGCGCATTTCGCATTTGCTAGCGTAGCACCGGGCGGTGCGAGTTTCCAAGGCCGCCGCCTGCTTAATTGATCTAACCTGGCGAAGCTTCTGCCACGGGTATCCAGCGCGGCCTTTTTGATATCCGTAGGCAAAAAGTGTCTGCATGTATTCTTTGTCAAACGGACCCTTGCACGGCACGTCGAAATCATCGCCAATGGATGCAAGATTGAAATCCACCCCGTCTCGTTTCGCGCCTTGCTGCCTGCGCAAACGGTACTGGCAGTCAGAAATTTTCGGAGCATCTACAACACGACCCCTCGAAATCACGCACATGTACCGATTTCGCTAACATGGCACAGTAGCGCGGGGAAATTGTTGCGTGCAAAAACGAACGTAGTGATTGGCGCGGTAATTAAGGGAAGGGGCCGCATGTATGGTCAGGCGCGTCTTTGCGCTCAATCGTACCAATGGCACTGATTTAAATTGATCGCCAGCAGCTAGAAATCTGGCGTGCGAAGCACGGCTTTCGCCCGCGCCGGCTTTGCACTAAGCTTATTTAATTGGGAATGCCCTCGCCATTGAGGTCGTTCGCAGTGGGGGGCTCCCGTGTCGCGCACAGCTGTCATGACAATCTTGATTGTTGCGCTCGGTGCGCAGGGGACCGCACAGCCATGCAACCCGGCGATCGATGGCACCTATTGCGCATCACAGCCCAATAGCCGGTTGGACAGATCGATCACCGCCAACTCCCGTTCGAATCCGAGCATTGGTGGCGACTTTTTTTCGATTTTGCGGGGAAACGATCCAGCAACGCTGGGCGCCGTTACATTCCAGGGAGGCACGCGTTGTATCGGGCTTTTGCGCCAGAGCAGCTGCAATTGAGGACTTCAATATGAGAGAGGGGCTTAAAGCCACAATCGTCATCGCAACTCTGCTCTATGCGGGATGGGCCTCGAGTTCGGCCTCAGCACAGGGCAGCAAGGATCGCATGATCGAGCAATATACCTGCAAAGACATCATGCGCGAGAGTGGCCCTAGTCGCGACGTCGCCATTGCGTTCCTGCGCGGGTTTTTGCTCGGCAAGTCAGGAGGTACGAAGTTCAACATCGATCATTTGCACAAGCAGAGCGATGAGTTCATCGAGCGCTGCCTGGCCAATCCGGACGAAAAAGCCATGGAGGCAATGTCCAGAATTATTGGCTGACCCGTGCGAACGCTCACATGAATGAATTTCACAGAGAAAGGGTGACGACCATGCTTCGGAATTGTTTACGGATCGCAACATTTACTTTAGCGGCAATGCTTTCTTTGCCGGCAGGAGCCCAATCTTGGACACAAGTGGGCACGCTCTCTTGTAGAGTCGATCCGAACATCGGTTTCATCATCGTCGGTCATCAGCCCATGCAATGTGTTTACAATCAAGCCCCGGATGCCGGACCTCAAGTACCTCCCCAATCCTACGATGGCGCCCTCAATACGGTTGGCCTGAGCGTCGGCGTCAGTGCTGGAAGCGCGCTGGCTTGGGCTGTGTTTGCGCCGACGACCGGTGTTCCCGCAGGCGCGCTCGCCGGCGAATATGTCGGCGTTTCTGCCGATGTCGGCCTTGGCCTCGGTGCCGGCGCGAATGTTCTCCTTGGCGGCTCCAACCGCACCATTGCGCTTCAGCCGCTTTCGGTCCAGGGCTCGGTCGCACTGAACGTGGTGGCCGGAGTGTCGTCCCTCAAGCTGCGCTGGCACTAAACATACGGCACGGAGCACTTGGACGATTTCGGCAGCCGGTTACGCGCCGGCTCGCGAGTGACGGCTGCTAGATCGTCCCGGCTGTCCAGGCCACGATTTCACTGGCCACTTTTGCAAAGGCCTCGTTGAGCGCCGCCACTGCGTCCGGCGCCTCGGCGCTTTTGGCCGGAACGCTGGCCGTGAACATGCGCGCACCGGAGATCTCGCCCTTTTCGCTGACGAGCCGTGCCGTGAGGTCAACGACCGCTTTTGGTGACGGCTCGAGCGTAATCTGGAAACTGCGGATCGCAAGCTCGAGCCGATACGCTGCGTTGAGTTGCTCGAGCGGCCGGCTCACGGCACCAAGCTGCCGAGCATTCTCGAAACTCTGCACGATCCTCGCCTGCACCAGTTTCGGCAAGTTGTCGGCCCATTGTGCATTGTTGATATTCGTGTAGGTGCCCTCGCCGTTACGGATCAGGATCTTCTGCGAGTCGAACAAGATAATCGCATTCGGATCGGGCACGACCAGTTGCACCTTGATAGGCTTTTCGATCTGCGGAAAAGCGGCCGCAGGCACGAGATCATAAATCGCCGGACCCGGCTTCGGCGTGCCGGTGCCGGTCAGGTTCTCCAATCCGCCGAGGAGCCCCTCGACGCGCTGCGAATTGCGGCCGAGCATCTCGGCAAAGGCCGCAATGCCCGTGATCGCGGTGTTTAGCGGCTTCGCATTCTGGTCCAGGATGCCGTCGATATGACGTAGCGTTTGCTGCGCCGACTCGGTCAGGCTGCGGCCGACATCCGAACCTGCAACGATCATCGGCGGCTGCCCATTTTGGGGCGTCAGTCGCGGCGCCTGTGGCGAGCCGCCTTTCAGTGCGACCGCCGCGGCGCCGGTGAGGCCCTGATATGTGATGTCGACTTCCGTGTCGGCGCGGACGGGCGTGCCCGGATCGAGGGAAATCGTGGCGGTGACCCGCTTCGGATTGTTGGGATCAAGCGCAATGGCCGCCACGGTGCCGGCCCGAATGCCGTTGAAGAGGACGTTCGCCCCTGGAGTCAGCCCCGAGACCGGCTGCTCGAAGCGGATATTGTAGACTTCACGCTGCCCAAGACCGCCAACGTTCTTGATCCAGTAGACAAATCCGAAGGCAGCCACGAGACAGGCGAGCGCGAAAGAGCCGATCAGGGTGTAACGAGCGCTGTTTTCCATAGAGCCAATCCAGTGGAATCTCTAGAGCCGCGCGTGCCCCGGCAGCGTCGGTCAGCTAACGGCTTAGTGTGATCGACGCCTTCACGATCTGTCCGCCGCCATGCGAGTCGATGTCCACACTTTGCCGCCGGTTACGAGTGACCATTACAAGCACAGCGGAGAAGCCCGCACTTTCGATGTGGAGCTGCAGGCGGTTGCCACCCGCATTGCCAACCGCCGTGCCGCCAGTGTTGCGGGTGCGTTCAGTCCAGCGACCGCTGATCTGGTTTTGGTCGTCGGCCATAAATTGACCGGTGAGATCGAAATTATAACTGTCACTGGCACAACGAAGCTGCAGATCGATTTCGCGTTGGCCGCTACCGCGCGGGCGGTAATTTGCGTTGCAACGGATCCGCTCGGCGGCGCCGTTCTCTGGCCGCAGCACCCCTGCCCCGGACCAGCTACCGGGGAAATCAGCAAAAGGGCCCGACTCCGCCAATGCAGACGGTGACGGGATGTAGAACGCCGAGGCCAGGGCCATGAGGCAGCAGCCGAGGATGCCGGCAGGCGAAAGCGGAAATAGAGAGCCAGATGTGTGCTGCAAGGGCATATTCCCCTTCAAGTTCATGATGAATGACAATGCAAAGTGGTTGTCCGTCTTAACTGCCAACGGGGTGGTTCTGGTTCCGGCATGCGGTGGGCGATCCTTGCAGGATGATGTTTTGTCCGCTGAGCGTCCCAATCCCTTCTCCGGCGTCGCCCCTCCGCCGCATACCGTAGCCGCACGACGTGCGGGTATTGTACCGCGCTGTGCCGAAGCTGGCGTGGCTGCTATTGCAATGCCTGCCGCAGGAACCACGCCGATCGTAAGTCCAATTCGCACCACTCGCGCATCCTCCCGTTCAGATATTCTGTTGTTGGCGGCCATCCCTGGCTCACAGCTAGCGGGGCACAGGCATAGGCGTGCCGGCCTGGCGAATTTGCTGTTGGTCCAATTTCGTCTTGTATTCTTCGACAAGCCCTTCGAGGCGCGAAACATTTTGCAAAAGACGCTCGCTGGTCAGGCTCAGCAAGTAGTAACCGAATTCCGGATTCTGGAAGTAAAGCTCGAGCAGCCTTTCATAGGTGATGGTCAGGACATCGCCACTCTCGACGCACTTGACCGTCTGAGTGCGCTTATTTTTCGGCGCAACGAAGCCAAGTTCACCCATGATCCGGCCGGGAGGAACCTCAACACCAATCTCGGTCACAAGGAATTTTCCTGTAACCGTCAGGAACATTTCATTGGCAACGTCGCCCTTGCGGAACAACACGTCGCCCTTGCGGTATTTTCTGGGTGCCATGTATGGCCTGAGCCAATCCATCGACAAATCGCCCTGGGCGGACATCCGCGCCTTCTTGACCAAAGAGAGCATCTGGCGGAGGCGGATGACGTTGATGGGCAAGGAAAGAAGGTAAAGCAGGAATGTTGATACCGCGCCGGCTACCAAACCATAGGCGATAAAAAACGCGATGCTGATAATGCCAATAATTCGAAGCGGCACGATTGTGCGCATCATGAGTGTGGCGACGTAGAACGCCGCACCCACAAGCGCCAGCATATTCGCAATATTGATGTTCGCCACTGCGACTTCCATCAGGCGATGGATTACGGCATCGACAGTGAAATGATTGGGATCCAAACCAAGATCGGTAAAAATCTTGTCGAGTTTGAGGTTCTGCCCCATGAAGTTGAGGACACGACCTAAGGTTGAATCCGGGTCTACTGCGTTAAGCATGCTTCCCCCACGGAAATCTGCCGATGGCACAAGCCGCCAATTTTCTTCTCGATATTACAGCGCGTACCCGCAGTAATCGAGTGAGGCTAGTCATCACATTGCCATGGTCCTTCGGCAAAGTAGCACATTCCGCTATTGCCGCGCCGACAACGCCCTGCCAACGATGCACTGGGCATGGGCAAGCTGGAGGGCATCGGCCGCGCCAAAATTACCGGGCCTGACAATCGATAGTGCCAGAGCTCCTGGTTTGGCAAATTACGTTTGGCGTTTGTGAGGGCGCCGGAGTGACCAAAGCGGCAGCCCCCTTGGCCCGCCGACGATCGACATACTTGATGCATTCATCGTATTCCGGAGTGCCATAGTAAAATCCATATCCTTGGCAAGCGACTACATCTGCATCCACGTGATCCCCCCAAGGCTGGCTGCAGCCCGACAAGGTCAAAATGACAATGACCGCTGCGGATGCGTATTTGCCCGCCCGCGAAAAAAGTCGGAAAGCTCTCAAGAACGCGGCCTATGACCCCCATCATCGCCGAAGACAGTTCCGCTGCCGCGATGATATCGCACCCAGACAAATGCGGGAACTCGGCAGAGCCCTCGCCTAGCTCGTTGGTATCGCATCGGGGGGTAGGCAGTCTCGCGTAATCGCAGTCACGCTGATAGGCCGGCTCATGGATAAGCGACTTTGGCGGGATGGTACGCCGCCGGTCGAGATTTGGCCGGCGCTCCCATTTCTCCTTCGCCCAATTGTAGTGCCGCCTCCAGAGAATTTCGGCGAGCTACCAAAGCCCCTTCAGCGCCTCATGCATCATCTCGACGAAAAGTCGGGTCTTTGCGGGATTCCCCAGCGCGACACTCCGTGGGCCGGAGCACACGCTTTTGGCGCTGTTAGGCCTTTCGGCCAACCCGGTTCGCTCGTCCTTTTTTAATTAAAACCAACACCAATTCCCTAATGGGTTCCACACAGACCCCTCGTAAAGATGAGCTCCGACCCGGTTACCTCCTTTGCCCAGGAGCTCAGTATGGATCAGCGCGAAGCAGCATGCATCGCGCGCGGAAATTTTGACCTTTCCGCACATGTCGCGAAAAGGCGAGCGATTGTTGCAGACTGTTCTGAACAACATGTCGCAGGGCGTGTTGATGTTCGATTCCGAATCACGCCTAATATTTTCTAATCAACGTTATATAGAATTGTATGGACTTTCTGCGGAGATCGTAAAGTCCGGCTGCCATTTGCGTGACCTTCTCAAGCACCGAGCCGAGCTCGGAAGTTTTTTCAGGTGACGTCGACGAATACGTCGCCAGGCTTAGGGACGGAATCGCTGAAGGAAAAAACCGCGGCATTGAATGGATCCGGAATGTCGCCGCAAAAACTCCAGCTTGAAATTACCGAAACCGTTTTGCTCCAGAACACGTTCACGACCCTGGCTACCCTCCACGAACTCCGTAAGATGGGTGTGCAGATCGCGCTCGACGATTTCGGCACGGCCTATTCGTCACTCAGCTATCTGCGCAGTTTCCCCTTCGACAAGATCAAGATTGACCGTTCGTTCATTCAGGATCTCTCCAACGGAGCAGAACCGCTTGCGATCGTGAACGCGGTTGCCGGCCTCGCCAAATGCCTCAATATGACCTCGACGGCCGAAGGCGTGGAAACGCAGCAGCAAATGGAGGTGTTGCAATCGATCGGCTGCACCGAGATGCAGAGTTACCTGTTCAGCCACGCCAGGCTGGCGAAGGAGATCAGGCAGTTTTTGCCCAACGCTCGGCCGATAAAGCCGGTGTAGCCTGAGAGAAATTGTCGTACTCAATCAATCGAGCCCGTTCGGCAACGGCTCCTCAGTGAACTCCTTTGTCCTTGCCTTTGTTGCCGCCCTGGACGCGTCTAGCCTGGACGCTTTGGTTTCCCTTGCCGGTCTGAATTCCCTGGAGGCTCTTGCTCGTGGCAACTCTGCCGGTGCTCTTGTCTTTATCACCGACTTGACCCGTGCCTTTGCCAGTCTGAATCCCCTGGATGCTTTTTCTGGTCTGGACCCCCTGGATGCTTTTGCTGGTCTGGACCCCCTGGATGCTTTTGCTGGTCTGGATCCCCTGGACG
>JBARNC010000299.1:0-15566 GCA_049802775.1 Pseudolabrys sp.
GCGCACGCGCTGCGCCGGGTCGGCGACCGCGCGGGGTTTCCTCATCGTCGGCCTCGAGCGCGAGCCGGGCTCCCGGCCCGGTGCGCGGAGTTTCTTCCGCGCCGAAGCGCTTCTTGGCGACCTCGCCGGCCTTGCGTTTGGTTTCTTCGTCGTGCTTGCGACGCTCTTCTTCCTCGCGCTTGCGCGCGTCAGCGGCTTCACGCTCGCTGCGGTCTACCGACTCGCGGCTGGCGCGGCGGCGTGCCTCTTCCTCGGCGATCTTGCGCTCTTCCGCCTCGCGCACGCGCGAATCGGCGAGCGCATGGGCGCGGGCACTGCGCTCTTCATCGGTCAGAGTGCGCAGCACGACACCGGATGGCTTCGGCTTAGGCGCCGCTTCCGCTTGCGCCGCACTCGCGCCGATAGCCGGCGTTGCTCTCATCTTACTCGTGGGGGTCTTCTTCGCCTCGACCACAGGCGCTGGTTCTGCCTTGGCTTCGCCCGGTCCGCCCATCGTGCGGCGTTTGACCTTTTCGACCACGACCTGCTTGCTGCGGCCATGGCTGAAGCTCTGGCGCACAACACCCGTCTCGGTGCGTGGCTTGAGCGTCAGCGTCTTGCCAGAGACGCTGAGCTTTTTCTCGCCGGGATTCTTCGTTTCGCTCATTCCGTACTGTGTCCTTATGCGCCGTTGGTCGGCGCATACGCGCTAACTGCATCAGGCGAAAATCCGGTCCGAAAGCGCGTCAAACGCGCAGCGCGCGCAAGAAAAGTCTCGCTCCCGGGTCCGGCAAGCAGGGCTGCATGTACCACATTTGGACGGTTCAATGCCAAATCCAATTGGGCGCCGGTAAACGTGTCGATCACTGCGATTTCGCGCAATTTTCCGGCCGAATTGCGGTGCAAGGCGGCCTCCAACTTGCGCTTGCCGTCATCGCCGCCGTCGGTCGCGTGGATCAACGCCAAGATGTCGTCGCGACCAACCGCCGTTTCGACCTTGGAAAAACCGCTGACCACGGTACCGGCCTTGCCAGCGATCGCCAGCGCATCGAGCACGGCGCTTTCGATCAGCCTTTCGGTTTGCTCCGCGAGATCGTGGGCAACCCGCACGTCCCGCTTGAAGCCGCGGGCGAAGACGTTGCGCTTAACAGCATCCTCGATTGCGGCGCGGGTCGCAGTAACCCAGATGCCGCGGCCGGGCAATTTGCGTTTGACATCGGGCACCGCCTCGCCACCCGGACCCACCACGAAACGGATCATTTCCGCCGCCGGTTTTAGCTCACGGGTGAGCGCGCAGGTGCGCTCCGTCCCCGGGGCGACACTAGCCGTCCCGTGGTCGAGCTCGCTATCCTGCGCAATTGCCAGCATCGCTACTGCCGATGTCCCCTAAGCCTGCGGTTGGGCTGCTTCTTCCGGCGCCGCTTCGGCGGCCGGCGGCGGCGCAAGCTCCGCCTCGGTCACCCAACCGGCCTTCAAACGCGCCTGCATGATCATGGACTCGGCGTCCTCGCGCGACACGTCGAGGCCGTCGAGGAAGCCGGGCTCATGCTTGGATTCGCCGTCCTTGCGCTCGGTCCAGCCTGTCAGATCGTCGGTGGCGCAGCCGGCGAGATCCTCTACCGTTTTCACGCCGTTCTCGCCGAGGGCGACAAGCATCCTGGTGGTGACGCCGGGCACATCCTTGAGTGCGTCCTCAACGCCCAGCTCCTGGCGCTTGGTATCAAGCTCGGCTTCCTGCTTATCGAGATACTCCTTGGCGCGTTCCTGCAACTCGCGGGCGGTGTCGGCGTCGAAGCCTTCGATGCCGGCGATTTCCTTTTCGTCCACCAGCGCGAGTTCCTCGATCGAGCCAAAGCCTTCTGAGGCAAGCAATTGTCCAACCACTTCGTCGAGATTGAGCGCCTCGACGAAAATCTTGGTGCGGTTCTCGAACTCGGCCTGACGGCGTTCCGACTCTTCTTGCTCGGTCAAAATGTCGATGTCCCAGCCGGTGAGCTGGGAAGCCAGCCGCACGTTCTGGCCGCGCCGCCCGATAGCGAGCGAAAGTTGCTGGTCCGGCACCACCACCTCGATGCGCTCCTTGTCTTCATCGAGCACGACTTTCGCGACTTCCGCTGGCGCCAACGCATTCACCACAAACGTGGCGATGTCAGGCGACCATGGAATGATGTCGATCTTCTCGCCCTGCAATTCGTTTACGACTGCCTGCACACGCGAGCCGCGCATACCGACGCAGGCGCCGACCGGATCAACCGAGGAATCACGTGAAATCACCGCGATCTTAGCGCGCGATCCGGGGTCACGGGCAACCGCCTTGACCTCGACAATGCCGTCATAAATTTCCGGCACCTCCTGTGCGAACAGCTTGGAGGTGAATTGCGGATGTGTGCGCGAAAGGAAGATCTGCGGTCCACGCGGTTCGCGCCGCACGTCGTAGATATAGGCGCGGATGCGATCCCCGTTACGGAAAACTTCGCGTGGCAACAATTCATCGCGCCGCACGATCGCCTCGCCGCGGCCGAGATCGACCACCACGTTGCCGTATTCGACGCGCTTAACGATGCCGTTGACGATGTCGCCGATGCGATCCTTGTATTCCGCGTATTGCCGGTCTCGCTCGGCCTCGCGCACCTTCTGCACGATCACCTGTTTGGCTGATTGCGCAGCGATGCGGCCGTATTCGAGCGGCGGCAACGGGTCTGCAATTGTGTCACCGACTTGCGCAGCTGGATGGCGCTTGCGCGCTTCTTCGAGCGTGATTTGATTAGAAGGGTTTTCAACGCTCTCGACCACCAGCATATGGCGGGTGAGGCGCAGATCGCCGGTTTTTGGCTCGATCTCCGCGTGTACCTCGGTTTCTGCGCCATAACGCGAGCGCGCTGCTTTGGCGATGGCATCCTCCATCGCCGCAATTACGATCCCGCGGTCGATCGCTTTTTCACGTGCGACTGCGTCGGCGATCTGCAAAAGCTCGAGCCGGTTGGCGCTGACAGCCATAGCTCACACTCCTCCTTTGGCGGCAGGCCTCTGCGGCCGATGCCTTGATTGTTTCTCTTTGCGTCGTTCTTCCATCCGTGCTGCGCGCGCTTCGCGCTTGGCGAACTTTTCTCTCCGTAAAGCTTCTGTCACCAGCTCGTCGGTGAGTACGAGCTTGGCTTCGCACATCTCCTCGATCGGGAGCAGCACCTCGGCCTCTTCGCCTTCCGCCGCGTCGTCGCGGCGAATGCGTGCGGTCTCACCTTCGGTTCCGACGAGCTCGCCGCGGAAACGCCTGCGGCCATTGACCGGAATTTCCATCTCTATCTTGACCAGATGGCGTGCGTAGCGATCGAAATCGGACTTGCGCACCAGCGGCCGGTCGATACCGGGCGAGGAAATTTCGAGCCGATAGGTGCGATCGATCGGATCGGCCATGTCGAGCACCGGCGAGAGCGCGCGTGATATTGTCTCGCAGTCTTCCACCGTCATGCTCCCGTCTGGCCGTTCCGCCATGATTTGCACGGTACAGCCTTCGGCAGCGGAGACTCGTACCCGCACCAGCCGGTAGCCAAGTTGTTCGATGACCGGCTCCACAATTGTTGCGACACGCGCGGGCAGCCCCGGCTCGATGATGAGCCGCGGTTCCCTCGACGCGGCGGTGAAAGCCGCATGTGTCTGCAACGTGTCGCTTATCGCCATTTGGTAACAAAAAAGAGCGGGCCCCGCGGGACCCACTCTCAAAACCATCCGGTCATGAGGGTGTCTAGTAACGTTGTGAAATATAGCAATTTCGCGGACGCCCGCAAGGGTGGCAACTGCATTAACGACTAACCCTTCTTTCAGAATCTGCCCTTAAATTTGCATAAAACCGCCCGCACCATCGATTTTATAGCGTTTTGCAGGGTTCGTATGGGTGTTCCAGCGTCGCTGCTTCCCGAGTTGGAAGATGTTGTTCAGCATTGTTCGGCGGAAAAGCGCGCGGAGACGCTGCGGAGCATTACCACCTTGTTCCTCGATGGTGCACCCTGCTTCAACGCGGAACATGTTGCGCTGTTCGACGACGTCATCGGCTGCCTGGTCGTAGAGATCGAGGCCGAGGCGCTGGCCGAGCTTGCGCGCCGCATCGCGCCCATTCCCAATGCACCAGCTGGCGTCGTCAGCGCACTCGCCAAGAATGATGATATCGCAGTGGCTGGCCCTGTGCTCAAGCAGGCCAGACTTGCAGATCCCGACTTAAAATACATTGCTGAAACGAAGAGCCAGGCGCATCTGCTGGCCATGTCGACACGCCTCGGGATTAGCGAGGCGCTGGCCGACATTCTAGTCGAGCGCGGCGACCGCGAGGTCGCGCGCTCGATTGCCAAGAATCAACATGCGCAGCTCTCCGATAATGCGTTCACCACGCTGGTGAAGCGTGCGCAGCAAGACGGCGTGCTGGCCGAGAAGGTTGGCATGCGGACCAATATTCCACCGCGGCTGTTTTGCCAGTTGCTTATGCAGGCCAGCGAGGTAGTGCAGAGGCGCTTGCTGGCAAAAGCTAAGTCGGAAACCCAAGCCGAAATCCGGCGCATCCTTGCGAGAGTTACTGACGAAGTCGCTGCGAAGCCCGCGCCTCGCAACTACACCGCCGCACTCGCGGCGGTGCGCGCTCTGCATCAAAGGCGCAAGCTTGGCGAAGCCGATATCAGCGAATTTGCTAAAGCCGGAAAGTGCGAAGAAACGATTGCTGCCCTTTCAACCATGTGCGCGGTGCCGGTCGAGGTCGTGGACAGGCTTATGAACGGCGAGCGCGCTGATCCGGTTCTGATTCTGGCGCGCACTGCCAGCTTTGGTTGGTCAACAGTGAAGGCGATTCTCAACGCTCGGCCCGGCGGAAAGCCATTACCTCAGGCGCTCAATGCCGCGCGCGAGAATTTTGAACGACTGACCGCCACCACCGCCCAGCGCGTGGTTCGCTTCTGGCAGGTGCGGCAGGGTACTGGCGATTAATCACGCACAACGGAAAGTGAGATATGTAGGCTGGCGGCCCTCACGCTTGGCCTTAGCTTCGTAGCGCGTGCCGGCAAAATTGAGCCAAGGTTTGCGCCAGTCGTCGGCGCATTCGGCGGTCCAAACGAAGTCTGGCGATTGCATGACACGCGCCAGCGCATAGCCGGCGTAGTCCGCGATATCTGTCGCGAAGCGCAACTCACCATCCTTCTTCAGAATACGTGCGAGCTTCTTTAAGCTATCATCCTGGATGAACCGCCGCTTCCAGTGCCGCCGCTTCGGCCAGGGATCGGGGTAAAGCAGATCGATGCGCGAAAATGCTGCATCGGGAAGCCAGTCAAGCAATTCGCTGGCGTCGCCGAAATGGAGGCGGACATTCGCCAGCGTGTTCTCGTCGATCGCCACCAACGCTTTGGCGATTGCATTGACGAAGGCATCAGTGCCGATGAAGCCGGTACGCCGATGGGCTTGCGCCTGAGCGATCAAATGTTCGGCGCCGCCGAAACCAATCTCGAGTCGCAGATCATCGACCGGTGTTGCAAAGAGCGTGCGAAGATCGGCAGGCGCGGGGTTCGCTATGCCAAGCGCAACGCGTGGCAGCAGCATATCGAACAATGCTGCTTGGCGCGGCTTGAGCGGATGCCCTTTGCGGCGCCCGAAGAAGGCGCGTTGCGATGCTGGCGAATTCGAAGCCATATGCCGACTATCGAAGACGGGAATGGCCGGCACAAGAGTAGCCATCAATTCCGCTATGGGTCCCCGCTTTAGTGGGGAATGACGGCAGATAAATATACGACGCTAAAGTCTTACTTCACCGCGCTACGGATCGCTGCGGCAAGATCGGTCTTCTCCCAGGAGAAGCCGCCATCCTTGTCGGGCGCGCGGCCGAAATGGCCGTAGGCCGCGGTGCGCTTGTAGATTGGCCGGTTCAGCTTAAGAGTGCGGCGGATATTGGTTGGGGTGAGACGGAACAGCTCAGGCAATATTTTCTCGAGCTTCTTCTCTTCGACCTTGCCAGTGCCGTGGGTGTCGACCAGCACTGACATCGGATCAGATACACCGATCGCATAGGCAACCTGGATGGTGCAGCGTTCCGCGACGCCGGCGGCGACCACGTTCTTGGCGAGATAGCGCGCGGCGTAAGCTGCCGAACGATCGACCTTAGTAGGATCCTTGCCGGAGAAGGCACCGCCGCCATGCGGCGCATAGCCGCCATATGTATCGACGATAATCTTGCGGCCGGTGAGGCCGCAGTCGCCGTCGGGTCCGCCGATCACGAAATTGCCGGTCGGATTGACAAGGAAGTCGGACGGCTTCTGCGGCATCCAGCCCTTCGGCAGCGCCGATTCGACCGCATCGGAGATCATCTCCTTGATCAGGCCCGGCGTATATTTCCTGCCATTGCGGCTCTGTGCATTGTGCTGAGTGGAGACCACGACCTTCGTGCAACCAACGGGCTTGCCGTTGACGTATTTAACTGTGACCTGACTCTTGGCGTCAGGTTGCAGATCATAAAGTTGCTCGGAGCGGCGATTTTCGGACAGCACTTTAAGGATCTTGTGCGCAAAATAGATCGGCGCCGGCATAAACGAGTTCTTCTCGTAAACTTCGCTCTCGGTGCAGGCGAAGCCAAACATCATTCCCTGGTCGCCCGCGCCCTCTTCTTCGCCGCCTCTTTTCTTCTTGGCGTTAACACCCATGGCGATGTCGGGCGACTGACCGTGCAGCAGCACTTCGATGTCGGCGCCATAGTAGGAAAAACCATCCTGGTCGTAGCCGATATCCCTGACCACATCGCGCGCAATCTTGGTGATCAGCTCGCGGTCGACAACTGCCTTATCGCCGTGCTTGCGGAATAACGGTGCCTGACCGCGGCCTTCGCCGGCGATAACGATCTTGTTGGTGGTGGCAAGCGTCTCGCAGCCGAGCCGCGTGTTCACAAGGCTGTCGTCGGCGATGCCGAGCTTGATGTCATTTTCGAGAAACGCATCGAGCACCGCGTCAGAAATCTGATCGCAGACCTTGTCAGGATGGCCTTCGGAGACCGACTCGCTGGTGAATAGAAAATTGATGTGAGCCACCGCTGTAACTCCTCGCGTGGCGCGGCTGTGCCGCGTCTGCCTTGTCGGGGTGGTTCTTGCAGTGGCGGCGAACGAGGTCAAGATGCGGGCAGCGGTGGGCGGATGCCTCAATAACGATAGGATTCGGACCCTAAATCAATCAATGCCGGCGATTTGTTCGACCAGATCGACGATGCGACGGCGCAGCTTGCTATTCTTAATGCGCATGAACGCCCTGGTCAGCGAAAGCCCGTCGGATGTAGCAAGAAAGTCGGCGACATAGGCGGGCGAGGGCGCTTCGCTCATGCCACCGGAATGCCCTGGTAAATGTGGCGCGCCCTCGAAGAAAAATGAAACCGGCACCTGAAGGATATGGGCTATCTGTTGCAGCCGGCTGGCGCCGATCCGGTTAGTCCCCTTCTCGTATTTCTGAACTTGCTGGAAAGTGAGGCCAAGAGCGTCGCCGAGCTTTTCCTGACTCATACTCAGCATCATCCGCCGCAAACGCACGCGCGACCCCACGTGCTTATCGACCGGATTCGGTGCCTTCTTAGCCATAGATTTCTCCTTGCCCCCATGTTTAGGCATAGTTGTCACAAGTGAAGGCGCCAAAGCAATGCGTGAATTTCCCTCAGGAAACCGAGGGGCAAATAAGTTATAGAACTCAGCAGTTTTCGTATAACGATAATTCGGCGGTACTTATGTAGATCGGGTTTCGCGCAATTCGATTGGACGCGGCAGCTTGCATCATGCGCTGCCCAGCCACGCAATCTACGCGCGAAGCCGACGCCGCCCCACAATGATTAGACTTACCGCCAATGCGAAAATCGGGATGTAGCTGCCGTAATTCGAATAAACGGTCGGTTCGATTGCCGTCGGCAGGCGAGCGTCAAGCACACCCTCGATCCCCAGCGGCAATGAATTGACGATCCGGCCGACCGGATCGATAACCGCCGAAATGCCCGTATTGGCTGCGCGGACCAACGGCAGGCCTTCGGCGATGGCAAGAACGCGCGCTTGCTGGAAATGCTGGTAGGGCCCCGAGCTGATTCCGAACCAGCCGTCATTGGTGACATTGATCATCCAGCCCGGCCGATCGCCGCGCGGCACGGCAGCGCCAGGAAAAATGGCCTCGTAGCAGATCAGCGGTAGCATTTTCGGTGCGCCAGCAACGTCGATCACGCGCCGTCGATCACCTGACAAAAATCCGCCCACAACTTTGGTGAGCTGCATCAGACCGAGCCCTTCAAGCACGCGCTGGAACGGCAGATATTCGCCGAAAGGAACCAGATGCACCTTGTCGTAAATGCTGCGGATCGAGCCGTCGGAATCGATCACGTAGACTGAATTATAGGCGCGCGGATTGCGCTCGCTGGCATTGGGTGCAGATCGCACCGCGCCGGTGATCAATTCAGTGGACGGCTTCAGCAAGGCTGCGATCTGCGCGAGCGCATCGGGCTCACGCGTGAGAAAGAATGGAAACGCCGCCTCCGGCCAAATCAGATGCGTTACGTCACGCACTACATTCGATTGCGGATCGGTTGCGCGGTCGGACAGGCGCAAGTAGCGATCCATCACCTGCGCCTTGGCGGAATAGTTGAACTTATCGTCCTGCGGCAGATTGGGTTGCATGATGCGCAGCTTGACGCCGTCTACATAGCTGGTCGGATGCGACCATAGCCTTGTCGCGCCATAACCGACCAATGCCACCAGCACGACTATGCCTATGAACAACGGTCGGTAACGATGCGGCGTATCGGCCTTATCGTCGGCCAGCACCGCTGGGCTTGCGCAAATAGCGACGCAGAGAAAAGTAAGGGTCCAGATGCCGACCAGCGAGACACCTTGCGCCAGCACGAGTGGTTCAGTGAGCGCGTAGCCAAAAGTATTCCAGGGAAATCCGCTGAGCAGATGACCACGCAGCCATTCAGCGGCGGTCAAGGTAGCGGCAAGCGCCAGCACGCGTTCGGGGCCACGCACCCAAATCAACCGAGCGGCGGCCAAGCCCAGTGCAGTGTAAAGCGCCAGACAGGCGGGTAAACCAGCGACGGCTAATGGCAACAGCCATCCGAACGTCTCTACATCGACCAGAAAGGCGTAGCCGATCCAGTAGAGCCCGGCGAGAAAATAGCCGAAGCCAAAACACCAGCCCGCCACTGCCGCGGTCATGGGACCGCTCCAACGGCCGGCGGCCGACCCGTCGACAAGCCAGACCAGCACCGGAAATGTCACGAATAAAATTGGCCAGGCATTGACCGGAGCCATCGCCAGCGCCGACGCGGCGCCCGCGATAAAAGCGATAATCGCACGCTGCCAACCGAAAGCGAGTATGACGGCGTGGGCGAAGCGGGTCAGTGTCACAGCCGGCGCGCGCCTGCCTCGGGACCAGCGTCCTTCGCTGTGGACGCACCATCGCCGCCGGAGGACGACGATGTAACGCCGGCCAATGCATTATCGGTGTCACCACGCCGGCGTGCCTCACGGGGCTGGTCGCGCCGCTCCTTCAGACGGGTAATGCGCACGCGTTTGACGCGGCGCGGATCGGCATCGAGCACCTCGAATTCGAACAGGCCCGGCCCGGGGACGATTTCGCCGCGTATCGGCAAACGACCGGCACGTGTTACCAAGTAGCCTCCGATAGTATCGACCTCCTCGGCCGCGTCACCGACATCGAAATCGTTACCGACTGTGCCAACCACGTCCTCGATTGTGGCGCGCGCGTCGGCGACGAAAGAGCCATCGGGTTGCTGTGCCACCGCCGGCATTTCGTCTTCATCGTGCTCGTCGGCGATCTCGCCGACGATCTGCTCAACTATATCCTCGATCGATGCGAGGCCGTCGGTGCCGCCATATTCGTCGACGACCAGCGATAGGTGGATGCGCGTGGCCTGCATACGCGCTAGCAGGTCGATCACCCGCATCGACGGCGGCACGAACAAGATTTCACGCACGATCTTGGCGATGGATAAGGGCATGGCGAGGTTGATGGCCTTCAGATCGAGACCGGCAGGCAGCGGCTTCTTGCGCTTGGCGTTCTTTACCGGATCGACGGCCGCATGCGCAGTCATGAAGGCGATCAGGTCGCGGATATGCACCATGCCTACTGGGTCGTCGAGGGTGTCGTTATAGACAACGAGTCGCGAGTGGCCGGCCCCTTCGAAGACGCGCACCAGATCGCCGATTTTGATGTCCTGCTGCACGGCGATGATATCCGCGCGAGGAATCATGACATCTCCAACCCGGCGCTCACGCAAGCCAAGGATATTCTTGAGCATCCGGCTCTCTTCAGGCGAGAAGCCGGATTCTCCCGGACCCATGCCATCGAGGATGTCCTTGAGGTCGGCACGTGTGGAGCTCGGTTTCCAGCCGAATAGCGCACGTACCGCACGCATGAACCAGTTCTCGCCGCCGTCTTGGGCAGGCGTTACCGGTACCGGTAGGTTGCGTGGCTCGAACGGCGCGCCGCCGGCAAGGCTCGCGTTGGATGGATCGTTGTCAGGCATGGCGGTCAGGCATCGCCGAGATCGCGTGAGAGGTAGGGGTCAGGAATGTTCAAGCGCGTCATGATCTTACTTTCGAGCCCTTCCATCTCCTTGGCTTGCGTATCGGTCTGATGATCGTAGCCGATGAGATGGAGAAAACCATGCACCGCGAGATGAGCAAGGTGATGAAGGAAAATGCGGTTTCCGTCGTCGCATTCCCGTTCAAGCGTCTCGTAGGCAATGATTATATCACCGAACAGCCGCGCATCTTCGCCAGCTTTTTGACCGGCCGCCGGAAACGACAGCACGTTGGTTGGCTTGTCGATGCCGCGCCAATCGCGATTGAGCGCACGAATCACCGAATCGTCGGTGAGCACGATACTCACTTCGCCGCCCGCTGTTGATAGCGCGGAGGCCGCCGCGATTACCGCGTCGCGCACGGTTTGTCCGGCCAGCGGCTGTGCTTCCCAAAGCGGCGATTGTGCCTGGATATCGATTTGCAGCGCTGCCGCGCGCCGCTCCGGCGCCGGCCTCATCCTTTGCCCTCGCGCGCGGGCACACCGCGATCATAGGCCTCCACGATGCGCGCAACCAATTCGTGGCGAATCACGTCTTCATGAGTGAAGGCGACATGGCTAACATTTTCGATCCCTGCGAGCAATTTGACCGCTTCCGCCAGTCCAGAGGTCTGGCCGTGCGGTAGGTCGACCTGACTAGGATCACCAGTAACAATCATGCGGCTGTTCTCGCCCAGCCGCGTGAGAAACATCTTCATCTGCATCGAGGTCGTATTCTGCGCTTCGTCAAGGATGACGGCGGCATTCGATAGCGTGCGGCCGCGCATGAAGGCGAGCGGCGCGATCTCGATCTCCCCAGCCTGCAAGGCACGCTCGACGATACGGGCGTCCATCAGGTCATAAAGCGCGTCATAGATCGGACGCAGATACGGGTCGACTTTTTCGCGCATGTCGCCGGGGAGAAAACCAAGCCGCTCGCCAGCCTCGACCGCCGGCCGAGAAAGGATGATGCGATCAACTTCTTTTCGCTCAAACATCTGCACGGCCTGCGCGACCGCAAGCCACGTCTTGCCAGTGCCGGCAGGTCCGGTCCCGAAGACCAGCGCATGGCGTTTGAGCGCACGAATGTAGGCATCCTGTGCGGCAGTGCGCGCGCGCACCGGGCGCTTGCGCAGATTGATTTCCTCGAAAGCAGGACGCAGGGCCGCAGGGTCATAGTCGAACAGCGAACCTTGCGCGATCGCTTGGCGTATGGCGCCCTCGACGTCGCCGTGGCTCAAATCATGTCCGCGTTTGAGTTGCTCGTAGAGTCCTTCCAGGACCCGGCGTGCTTGCTCGCAGGCACCGCGCGAACCCTCGATCGTGACATGGTTGCCGCGCTGCTCCGTCATCAC
This sequence comes from Pseudolabrys sp., assembly GCA_049802775.1. Classification (GTDB taxonomy): domain Bacteria; phylum Pseudomonadota; class Alphaproteobacteria; order Rhizobiales; family Xanthobacteraceae; genus Pseudolabrys. Next base: position 11,901 of record JBARNC010000299.1, read on the forward strand.
GCCGAGGCGCCGTTCGATCAGCGCGAGGTTCTGTCCGTATTGTCCGAACAATACCGAGGCGAGCTTGTTGTCCTCGAAGGCGAGTACCGTCTGCGTCGTAGCCGTCTCCTCAGAGGCGGCCGCGGGAGGCATCACGGAATCCGTCGTGCGCAAGGGTGCTTCAAGCTCCTGCTGCGGCAAGGGCCGGTGCGCGCGTTACACCGACGAGAGTGCCAAAAAGGCTGTTGCTGCCGACTTCAGTAATCGTGACGCGCTGAACCGAGCCGATCAACTTGGCCGGTGCCATGATCTGGACTGCCTGCAAATATGGGGATCGGCCAACGAGCTGCCCAGGTAGCTTGCCGGGCTTTTCCAACAATACGTCGATGGCGCGGCCGGCAAATCCCGCATTAAAGCCGCGTTGATGGCGCGTGATGGCAGCCTGTAGCCTTTGCAGGCGCTCGGATTTTTCTTCTTGCGGCACCTGATCGTTCATCTCTGACGCCGGTGTTCCGGGCCGCGCTGAGTACATGAAGAAAAAAGCGCTGGCGAAACCAACCTCGTCGATGAGCGCGAGAGTGTCGCGGAAATCGGCTTCCGTCTCACCCGGAAAGCCCACGATAAAATCGGAGGTGAAGGCGAGATCGGAACGGCCGGCACGCAGACGCGCAATCACGCCGAGATAGTCCTGGCGCGTGTGCTTGCGGTTCATCGCCGCCAAAATACGGTCGGAGCCTGACTGAACCGGCAGATGCACGTACGGCATCAGGGCCGGCAACTCGGCATGGGCAGCGACCAGATCGTCGCTCATGTCGCGCGGGTGGCTGGTGGTATAGCGCAGGCGCAGAACGCCGGGTACTTGCGCGAGGCAGCGCAACAATTTTCCGAGAGTCGATAGAATACCGTCGGGCCCGCGTCCGTGATAGGCATTCACGTTCTGCCCAATGAGTGTTACCTCGCGCACGCCAGCATCGGTCAGCCGCTCGACTTCGGCGACGATCTTTTCAACTGGCCGCGAGACTTCGGCTCCACGTGTGTAGGGCACTACGCAAAACGTGCAGAACTTGTTGCAACCTTCCTGTATGGTGACAAAAGCGGAAATGCCGCGCTTGGCGATCACGTTTCGTTTGGGTGCAGCCAGAACGTCGAACTTGTCCTCGACTGGAAACTCGGTATCGACGACTTTCTCGCCGCTTTGAGCGCGCGCGATCATGGCCGGCAAACGGTGATAATTTTGCGAGCCGACGACCAGATCGACCGTGCTGGCGCGGCGGATGATTTCTTTGCCTTCTGCTTGTGCGACGCAACCGGCGACTACAATCATCATGCGGCGGCCGTCCCGTGCCGCAACCTCTTTCATCTCGCGGATGCGGCCGATCTCGGAATAGACCTTCTCCGCAGCTTTTTCGCGGATGTGACAGGTGTTCAGAATGACGAGATCGGCGTCCTCAGGACTTCCGGTCTCGGTGAACCCGGCGGGAACCAGGGTGTCCGCCATACGATGGGAATCGTAGACGTTCATCTGGCAACCGAAGGATTTGACGTGGACTTTGCGGGGTCTGCTCATGCCGGTTCAGTGCGAAGCGCGTCCAATCTAGCCTGTCGTGGCAGGATTTGTCCCGCCAGACCATATATTTGATTTTACAACCATTTTGAGACTTGCCGGGTCCGTCGCGAAAAATAAATGCCGCCTAAGTCACCGGCTCGGCAGCCGGCGGCCGCCCGCGCAGAGCGGCCGCCAAAAGGCGGCGCACCGCATCTTCAAGGCGTTTGGTCATGGCCTTGCGGTCCGTGTCGCGGTCGGCGGTGACCGGCTCGCCATAGGTGACCAAGGCATCGACTGCACCCTGCTCGATAAACGCCTTGATATGCGGCATGAAGTCGAGATCGCCGTACCAAGCCACCAGCGGGCGGTGCTGGCGCCCCATCGGGATGCCATGTTGGCTGGTGTAACAAATTGACATCGGCTGAATCAGAATGCTGTCGACGCCGTCACGGCCGGCTGCTCCTTCCACTGCGCCCAGCAAGGCAGAGCGGAACGGCAACACGCGATTGCCGTCGCTTGACGTTCCTTCCGCGAACAGCACGACCGAGACGCCGTTCTCGATGCGGTTAACGATCTCACCCACGGCATCGGCGGTTTGATGCCGGCGTGTGCGATCGACGAACACCGTCCGCTGGGCCTTGGCGGTAATACCGACGAGCGGCCAACCCGCGACCTCGCGTTTGGCGACAAAGGCGACCGGCGCAATCGAACCGATCACGAGGATATCGGCCCATGACACATGGTTGGACACGAACAGCACGGCGCGGCTGCGCACTCGCTCGCCAGTAACGCGCACGCGGATGCGCAGCAGTAAGCACAGCACACGATAATAGTTCGACGCGATGAAACCCCAGCCAGGCAAGTTGAGTTTGCCGAGCAGCCATTGCAACGAAATCAGGAGCGGCGTCATCGTGAAGAAAAATGCCGCAATGAAAAGCGCGCGCGCCATCAACGTTTCTTATCGTCATTGAGCGGCACGGCGTAAAGCTCAAGCCGGTGATCGACGAGTTTATAGCCGAGCTTGCGCGCAACCTCGGCTTGCAGGCGCTCGATTTCCTCCGACTGGAATTCGATCACCTCGCCATTGCGTAGGTTGATCAGATGATCGTGGTGCGCATCAGGGCTGGGTTCGTAGCGCGCGCGACCATCGCGGAAATCATGCCGCTCAATGATTCCGGCGTCCTCAAACAGGCGCATCGTGCGGTACACCGTCGAAATCGATATACGATCGTCGACCTTGGCGCAGCGACGGTAAAGCTCCTCGACATCGGGATGATCATCCGATTCAGCCAGCACGCGCGCGATGACGCGTCGCTGCTCGGTCATGCGCATGCCTTTGGCCGCGCAAAGAGCCTCGATGTTCTTTTTTTCGGCGATATTTTTGCCCGCGGTGCTCACGTCGCGTCTCTGGCGCCTGTCCGGTCCGGCATTCACAGCTTTCCTATCATATTGAGCCTGTCCGGCATGTGTCTATCGGACGGTCAAAATAGATCTCGCCGTAGCACAAGCGCTACAACGGCCTTGCCGCCTGTTCCCGGATAATAATTGGGGCGGCGCGACACTTCGCTAAAGCCAGCCCAGTGGTAAAGCTGGAGCGCCGGATCATTGTGCTCGTCGACTTCCAGAAATACGGCACGCGCGCCAAGGCCGGCCAGCCGGCGCAAATGCAGATTGAGCAGTTGACGCGCAAGGCCCCGCCCGCGCTGGCGGTCGGCAACTGCGACAGAAAGGATTTCCGCCTCGTCCTCGACCAGCCGCGACATGATGAAGCCCGTAAGCTTTGTGCCCATCAGGGCGCGGTGCGCGACGACGTGCCGGTCTAACAAAAGACCCTCGACCTCCTGTTCGCTCCAGCCACGCCGAAATGACTCACTATGCAACGCTGCGATTGCAGATGCGTCGCGGGCGCTTGCTTCGGACATCGCTAGCTCACCGCGCGTGAAAAGACTGCTAATGAAGCCGATCATCGGCGGGCCAATTGCATAGCGTCCTGGGGATGAGCGTCGGGCGCGCGCAGGTAAAGCGGTTTTGGTGGCGTGCCGGGGTCAGTTGCGGCGGCGCCGAGTCGCGCCACCCAGTCGATATTGGGGGCGCTGCGCTGCTCTACGGCTGTTGGCGCGCGTTCGCCGGCGGGCCATAAC